>CAVBPP010000118.1:0-18289 GCA_963597295.1 Paratractidigestivibacter sp.
AGCTTCCTCAGCGGGCTCGTCGTCGAAGTTGACGGGGGTGTCGAAGCCGGCAAACGAATCGTCGTCGAGCTGAGCCTGCAGCGACTCGATCTGCTGATTCAACGCGTCGATTTCGGCTGCAACATGCTCGAGGAAGACATCGACCTCGTCGACATCGTAGCCCTTGCGGTCGATTGAGAAGCTCTGGTTATTGATTTCGGCCGAGGTGATAGCCATCTTTTAGTCCCTTCGTCAAATGAATCGAACTGGATTACTTACATCTTAAAGCAAATTGACAATCAGACGTACTCCGAATTGTAGTACAAGCAGCGCGATTATAGGCGTTACGTCCACCATACCTCCAATAGGAGGAATGAGCTTCTTGAACAGGTTCAAATACGGATCGCATATTTTGCCGAGCACCTTATTGATGTCGGCAAGAATGCCGCGATCCGTCGGGAACCACGACAGCAGCACGTACACGAACAGGATCATGCAGTACGCGTTGGACAGCGACACCAACAGGTATTTCCAGCTAAACATGAGAACTCCTTGCGGAAAGGCGCCGGCGAGCGGCTACAGGATGCCCTGATCGCGCAGGCTCGTGCGCTCGGCATCGGTCAGGCCTTGACCGCGAGCGATGACGAACACCTTGTCTGCCGCGCAGTCGACACTGGCATCAAGTGCGCTTGATGCGCCGAACGAGAAGTCGAGCACACGCTTCACCAGGTCTGAAGGCGTGTCCTTCAGCACGAGCACCACGGCATCGCCGGCCTTCAGGGCCTTGGCGACCTTTTCGCATTCGCCGTAGTTGGCGGGCTTGACGACGGTAAGCGAACGGGTCGGGTTGTGCTTGCCGACCGTGGAGCCCTCGTAAGCCTTATACGGATCGAAAGAGGACGCGGCCTGGCGCTGAGCGGCTTCGGTCTTCTTTGCATTGGAAGCTGCCAGGTCGGCCGTGCTGTCGAAGAGCGAGTCGAGGCTTTCGGAGCGCTCTTTGCCGCCGGCGGCGTGCGAGGCACTGTCGGTGGGAAGCGGCGAATTGGCGTCGACCGTCACGCGGCCGTTGAAAGCGGGCGTGGAGGCGGAAGTGCGGCGTCGGGGCAACGGATCGCGATTCAGGCTATCCGGCACGGTCGTGTGAGCGCGGACATCGTCGATGGAGACGAGCTTGGCCGGGCGATAGCTGCCGCTGTAATTGGACGACGTGGAACGGGGCGCATGAGCGGGGCGCGTGGTCACCGAATCGTAGCGATCGTAGCGCGAAGTAGACGAGGCTGCAGGCTCATCGTCCTCGTAGTCGTCATAATCATCATCGTAATCATCGTAGTTGTCATCGTAATTGTTATTGCGCGAGCTGCGACGATAGCCGGAAGATTGCGAATTGTCGGCCATGCCGAGCTTAGACTTGATGCCGTCGAGCACGCCCTCGGCGCCACCGAAATTTCCAAAAGCCATACCGTTCTCCTAGTTCGTTTTCCGTGGCGGTGTCGCCGCCGCTGCGTTTCGGTATTGCGAGATCGCTGTCGCGAGCCCTTAAGCGAACGTGTCGCTGAAAAGCGCACGGCCTATGCGCACCATTGTAGCCCCGGCCGCAACCGCCTCACGCCAGTCCTCGCTCATGCCCATCGAAAGTTCATTGAAGAGCTGCGCTTTTTCAGCGGGAAGGCCGCGGCGAAGGCTATCGCGAAGGTCACGCAAGCCATCGAAGCACTCTCGCGCGACGGCAAGGTCTCCCTGCGGGGCCATGGTCATAAGGCCGCGGACGCGAAGGTTGTCATAGCGAAGCGCAGCGTCGAGCATTGCCGGAACGTCCGTGGGGGCAAGGCCGGACTTGCTTTCCTCGCCCGAGACGTTCACCTCAAGCAGCACATCCTGCACCTTCCCCGCTGCCACAGCGGCGCGGTTGAATTTTTCCAAGTGGCTTTCCTTATAGAGGGAATGCACCAAGGTGGCATGTTCGACGATTTCGGGGATCTTGCGGGACTGTATGTTGCCAATGAAATGCCAGGTTTGATCGGGAAAGCGGGTCGCCTTGCCCGCGAGCATCTCGGGGCGGTTCTCGCCGAAATCATGCGCACCAGCGTCGATGGCGCCGCCGACCGTATCGGCATCGACCGTCTTGGATACGGCGATGAGCTTGACCTCGGCGGCGCTGCGCCCGCAGGCCGCGCAGACGTCGGCAAGTTCCTCGAGCGTCGCAGCGTAATGTTCGGCAAATGGCATGTGATCAGCCCTTTCGGAAGGCAATGGCGCCATGTCGGCCGCAAGTGCCGCCGCTGGCGCGATAGGAATAATATTCGCTGGAATCGCACACGGTGCAGATGCCCGCATCGCAGATGCGCTGGGGCAAGACACCAGCGGACGCAAGGTCGACTCGAAGCGCGGGAGCCATGGAAACGTGACGGGCATCCGCAATGCAGGATGCGCCGAAGCGATTTTCGAATTGCTCGACGACCTCGGGGCCGACCTCGAAGCATTCGGAATGAATATGCGGACCAATGTAAACGTTGCATCGTGAGGCGAATTGCCGCAGGTCGGCGCCTTCCGATTCATCTTCTTCGGCAAGCTGTCGCAGTGCCTTCACGGCGATACCGTTCACGACCCCGCGCCAACCGGCGTGGATGACGGAGAATGACCCGGAGGGAGACACGACGATGACCGGCGTGCAATCGGCATAACAAAGCAGCGCGCCGACGTTTTCGCAGGTAACGTTAACGGCGTCCGCGCCTTGCGCCATACGCTGCTGAGCCGCGACGACATCGCGGGACGCCTGAGAGCGAACGGTTTCGACATGGGAGCCGTGCACCTGATTGGGCACGAGAAACGGCACATCCCCCGCACCGAGCGATTCGGCGAGCAACGAGCGATTGGCCATCACGTCGTCGAGCGAGTCGCCCACATGAGCGCCGAGGTTAAGCGAATCGTAGGGCGCTGCGCTTACCCCGCCGGCCCTGCCGGTGAACGCGATGCGCACGCCGCAAGCGTCGAACAGGGCGTCGTCGGTGAGCGCGCATAGACGACGCGCGCCGAAGGGGCGCGCGTCGAGATGAGGTAATGGTAGGTTTTCGCAAGCGAAAGACAAGCGATTTCCTTAAATTCTTAGTGCTGGCGCTTCAAGAAATCGGGGATGTAATCCTCGTCAGCGAAACGGTTCTGAGAGCCGCCGTTATTGGAGAGCGTGGAATACGCGGACTGCGCAGCAGGCTGCTCGGGCTGAGTGGAGGAGAACATGTCCTTGCGGGAGAAGTCCATAGAGGACTGCTGACCCGAATTGACCTTGAAGCCGGTGGCGATGACCGTGATGCGGACGCTGTCGCCCATGGACTCGTCGATGATCTGGCCGTAGATGATGTTCGCGTTCTCGTCGGCGCAGGCCTCGACGGTGCGAGCCGCCTCATCGACCTCGGTGAGCGTGAGGTCCGGACCGCCGGAGATGGAGAACAGGACGCGGGAGGCGCCG
Organism: Paratractidigestivibacter sp.; assembly: GCA_963597295.1. Classification (GTDB taxonomy): domain Bacteria; phylum Actinomycetota; class Coriobacteriia; order Coriobacteriales; family Eggerthellaceae; genus Senegalimassilia. The sequence continues at coordinate 3,443 of CAVBPP010000118.1, forward strand.
GCGATGGAAGCCTCGAGCAGAGCGGAGTTCGTGGCCTGCTGGGCCGCATCGAGCGCGCGGTTCTCGCCGGAGGAGATGCCGATGCCCATCATAGCGGTGCCGGCGTCCTTCATGACGGTGCGGATGTCCGCGAAGTCAAGGTTGATCAGGCCCGGAATGGTAATCAGATCGGTAACGCCCTGGATGCCCTGACGAAGCGTATCGTCAGCGATGCGGAAGGCGTCGAGCATGCTCGTCTTCTTGTCGACGATCTCGAGCAGGCGGTCGTTGGGGATGACGATGAGCGTGTCAACCTTCTGAGACAGCAAGTCGATGCCCTGCTCGGCCTGGTTGCGACGCGTGCGTCCCTCGAACGAGAAAGGCTTGGTCACGATGCCGACGGTCAGCGCGCCGATTTCCTCGCGAGCGATTTCCGCGACGATGGGGGCCGCGCCGGTGCCGGTGCCGCCGCCTTCGCCAGCGGTGACGAAGACCATGTCGGCCTCGGCGAGCGCCTCGCGAATTTCCGCACGGGATTCCTCAGCGGCTTGGCAACCGACCTCGGGGTTCGCGCCGGCACCGAGGCCGCGCGTGAGTTCCTCGCCGATGTGGATGGTCTTGTCCGCATCCGACATGAGCAGGGCCTGATGGTCGGTGTTGACGGCGATGAATTCGACGCCCTTCACACCTGCCTCGACCATGCGATTAACGGCATTCGTACCGCCGCCACCGACACCGACGACCTTGATGACCGCCAGACGTTCAGCTGAGTTGTTCAGCATTGTGTCCTCCGCAACTGTTACGTTTGGTCAGCTATTCGCTGAATTGATGTTTACACACTCAAGATATTGTACACAACTGCTCGGTCAATGCAACCGAGCGGGTGAACATAACCGCTGCTTGCACATACGATGCGCATCGAAGCGCCTGATTACGGCATGCTACAGCGACCGCCACGTGGGCCGCTCGGGCGTGCGCACGTTGATGTAGGTGACGCCCTCTGGATGGTTCTCGATGATCTGCAGGCAGACGCGTTCCTTCTCGCGGATATTCTCGGCGGTGCCGAAGACGATGTCGGGGCCGTCCTTGATGGTAAGCGTCGTCGATTCCGTTTCGGTCGCCTTCACGGAGGTGACTTTGTCGGCGAGCTCGGTCGTCATGCCGGCGACGATCGCCAGAGCGTTGTTCACGTTCGAATCCGAGCAATACGTGCCGACCTCGGGCTTCGTGCCATAGGGAACGTCGGTGATGTGCAGGACGGAATCCGCGTCCTCGTACACCTTCTCGCTGGTACGTCGACCCGCTTCGGAGTCCTTCGCGGGAATGGGCATGAGCCACATGCCGTCCGAGGCGATGGCCCATTGCGTCGTGGTCTTCGCGTCCGTCGAGGGAACCTCGACGACGGCCGTGATGGTTCGCTCGGTGACGTCTATCTCGAGCGTGTTGGGGAAGATGCGCTTGACGGTCACGTCGGAGACCCAGGCGTCCTTCTTCAAATTATCTTTGATGCCGGCCGCGTCCACCCGCAGAAGCGTGGTGCCGGCCTCGACGCCGGCGAGTTCCTGCATGTCCGACGCCGTGAGGTGCTCCACACCCTTCACGGACACCGATTCGATGGTGAAGGCTGGCGAATTGTAAACGATGATGCCAACGATGATCAGGGCGAATGCGATTGCCGCGATGACGCCGAGGCGCACGAGGTAGCTATGGTAGCGCTTGTCCGCTCGCTCGCGGCGCGACGAGCCCGAGACGTCGCCGATGCGCACCGAGGAGTACTGCGGAGCAGATGGGGCGCGACGAGGCGAGGCGGCGTACCTGGGCTGCTGGCCGGAATAGCCCGCGCCCGCGCGCCCGCGGCCGACCGGCCTACGCGATGCCGAGGAAACGGACTTCCGGTTGTAATTCGATGCCATACGCTTCGTATACCTTCATCTTCGCTAGCTTCATGAGTTCGAGCACGTCTGCAGCCTTCGCATCGCCGTTATTCACGATGAAGTTCGCGTGAACGTCGGAGATTTGGGCCCCGCCGCAGGTTGCGCCCTTCAAGCCGACCGCCTCTATGAGCTGGCCGGCCGATGCGCCCTCGGGGTTTTTGAACACGCTGCCGCAGCTCGGCTGCGACAGCGGCTGGGTTTTCTTTCGCTTGGTGTGCGACGCCTCCATCTTGCCGCGCAGGTGGAAGGGGTCGGCGGGCTTGCAGGCGAGCTCGCACTCGACGATGACCTCGTCGGGAGCGAACGAACTCGAGCGATAACCCCAGTCGATTTCGCTTCCTTGACGTCTAACAAGGCCGCAGCCCGGCACAAGGGACGTGACGGACACGACGGCGCCGCCTATTCCCTGCTCGCGGGTGCCGGCATTCATGCGCAGCGCACCGCCTACGGTGCCGGGAGTGCCGACGGCGAATTCCAGGCCCGAAAGGCTGCGGCGAAACGCCTCCTGAACAACGGAGGACAGCGGCACGCCAGCACCCACGCAAAAGCACTGCGTTTCCTCATCGAAGCGACAGGAGCGGAAATCGCGACCGAGCGCGATGACGACTCCGGAAAAGCCATCGTCGGAAACGAGCAGGTTGCTCCCCCGCCCCACGGCCACCCAAGGCGTGTCGGACGCTTCGCAGGCATCGATCAAACGCTTAAGTGCGCCCACCGACGCGACCTGCACGTAAAAGCGCGCGGGGCCGCCGATGCGGTACATGGTATGGCGCTTCATGGGCTCGTCGGGATAAACGTCCGCATCGAATGTGCGGTCAACGAGCAGGCCCTCTAGCGGATTTGCGGCATGACGCGCGACCATCGGCGTTACGCCTCGGTGCCGCGCAGCTCGTCGATGAGTTGCGGACCCATTGCCGTCACATCGCCGGCACCCATGGTGATGACCAGGTCGCCGGGCTCGAGCTTGGCCGCCAGATGCGGGACGACGTCGATGCGCTTGGCGACGAAGTCGGCCTGCGGATGGCCCTCGTTGTCGAAGAGCACGTTCATGAACGTTTTGCCGGTTACGCCCGGGACGGGAGCCTCGCCTGCCGGATAGACGTCCATGAAGGTGACCGAATCCGCCGCGTCGAACGCGCAGGCGAATTCGTCATGCAGCACCTCGGTGAACAGCTTCACGCGGGAATAGCGATGCGGCTGGAACAGCACGTGGACGTGCTTGTAGCCAAGCCCCGCCGCGGCCTTGATGGTTGCGGCGATTTCGGTGGGATGGTGCGCGTAGTCATCGACAACGGTGACGCCGGCGGCTTCTCCCACCAGATCGAAACGGCGACGAACGCCCGCGAACTCGGCGAGCACGTCGGCGGCCTTCTGCGGGTCGTAGCCGAGCGCCCACAGAAGCGCGATGACGCCCGTGGCGTTGAGCACGTTGTGCCTGCCGGGGTTCTGCTTCAAGCTACCCTCGATCACGCGGCCGTCGGGCAGCGCGACGGTGAACTTGCTGCCGACGCCGGCGGGCTCGAAGGAGCTGACGCAAGCGTCGAAGCCCTCGCCAAAGCCGTAGGTGATCAAACGACGGCCCTTCGACGCGGCGATTTCGGCCAACTTAGCGTCTTCGCCGCAGGCAACGATGACGCCGTCTTCGGGCACGAGGCCCATGAAGTCGCTGAACTTGTCGTGGATTTCGGACAGGTCTTTGTAATGGTCCAGATGATCGGCCTCGATGTTGGTGACGAGCACAGCCTTCGGAGAAAGGTACGTGAAGGACTTGTCGGACTCGTCGGCCTCGACCACGTAGAAGCGACCGGTGCCGGAATGGGCATTGGTGCCGTATGCGCGCACGATGCCGCCGATCAAAAACGTCGGGTCCTCGCCCATGCCGTCGAGCACGGAGGCAAGCATGGAGGACGTGGTGGTTTTACCATGCGTGCCGGCGACCGCAAGCGTTTCGAGGCCCAGCCCAAGGTGCGCAAGCATCTTCGCGCGGTGCCAGATCTGAAGGCCGCGCGCCTTCGCCTCGATAAGCTCAGGGTTGTTGTCCAACACGGCCGTCGAAACGACGACGACGGGGTTTCCCTCGGGAACGTGCTTGGCGTCGTGGCCGATGTAGATGGTGATGCCCGCATCGCGCAGCTGCTTGGTGTAGCGGCTGTCCTTCAAATCGGACCCGGAAACTTCCATCCCCTGGTCAAACGCCACGCGCGCGATGCCGCTCATGCCGACGCCGCCGACGCCGATGAAATGCACCTTCGTGATGCGCTGCTCGCTCATAATGAAAGCCCCCTGGGTCTGTTCGCAAGCATAAACGCTTGCATGGTTATCTTCGGTTCGACTGCTTATCTTACCCTAACGCGCGGCCGAGTTGCCCGCTGCCGCAAGGACTACATCTGCAAGTTTGCCGGCTGCGTCCTCCGTCTTCTGGGCAGCCGCCGCGGCCGCCATGGAAGCACGCACTTCTTCGCTTTCGATCAGGGTTTTCAGGTAATCTGTGAACTTATCGCCCTCGACGTCGGAGTCGGCGACCAGGTACGCGGCGCCGGCCTCGACGCAGGCTCGGGCGTTCATCGTCTGATGGTCTTCGGTGGCAAAGGGGAACGGCACGAGCAGCGCGGGGATGCGACGAGCGGAGATTTCGGCGAGCGAGGTTGCGCCGGCGCGGCTGACGATGGCGTCGGTCGCGGCCATGGCGAGCCCCATTTGGTCGGTGTATCCGAACAGGTGCCAGCGTTTCTGCTGGTCAGGAGTGAGGTTTAGCTGCTCAGTTACGGCGTCGAGTTCTTTCGGGCCGGTGACGTGGACGATATGCAGATCGGGATACGACAGCAGTAAGTCCTTGCGCGCGGCGATGGCGCCGTTGAGGTGACGCGCGCCGAGCGATCCACCCGTGACGAGCAGCATGCGCGCATCCTCGGGGATGCCGAACGCCTCGCGGCCCTGCTGGCGCGTCGCCTCGAACACGCTCTTGCGGACGGGGTTTCCCGTGATGACGATGTTTTCCTTGTTCGCCAGCGCTTCGCCGGCATGCTCATAGGTCAAACATACCGCGGCCGCCTTGCGCGCCAGGTACTTGTTCGCCATGCCCATAACGGAATTCTGCTCGTGCACGACGACCGGGATGTTGCGCTGTTCGGCGGCGCGGGCCACGGGAATGCACACGTAGCCGCCGAAGCCCACGACGCAATCGGGCTCAACGTCCTCGAACCAGGCGCGGGCGAGCTTGGTCGATTTCTGGATTTTGGCGATTGACTTGGGCAGAGTCAGCGGATGGTTGCGGTTGAATCCGGACGCCTCGAAGGCGGTGAAGGGGATTTTCGCCTGCTTGACCAGACGAGCCTCCACGCCCGTAGGCGTGCCGGCGTAGAGTACCTCATGTCCGCGCTCGACAAGCACGTCGGCCAAGGCCAAGGCAGGGTTGATATGACCGGCGGTGCCTCCGCCGGAAAGTACGATACGCATGGATTATCTCCTTGATCTGCGCGAAAGGGTTCTGCGCGAGCTGGTTTCGAAAGCATCGTCAATGAAATGAGTGCGGGCCGCCGCGGAAGCCGATCCGTGGGTCGCATCCGACGCGAAGCGGCCTCGGGATGCGCCGCGACGATTATCGTCAGCATCGCCATCGCGGGTGCGCACGACGCGAAGGTCGGCGCGGCGGCGCTCGTACACGTCGCTTTGATCGGCCACGCGCGCAACCGACAGTATGACACCGATGAGGATGAGCGTGGATATGACCGACGACCCGCCATACGAGATGAACGGCAGGGGCTTGCCGGTGGTGGGCACGCAGCCGATGACGCAGCCCATGTTCAAAAACGCCTGGAACACGAGCATGACGGTGCAGCCACCGGCAAGGAGCGTGCCGTGCAGCGATGCCGCCTGCGAGGCGATTTTCATGCCGCAGAACAGCACGACCATGAACAGAGCGATCACGATGAGCGCGCCGAGCATGCCGAATTCCTCGCCGATGATGGAGAAGGCGAAGTCGGTCTCGGCCTCGGGCAAGTAATCGAATTTCTCGGCGGAATTGCCCAGGCCCACGCCGAACAGGCCGCCCTGCGCGAATGCATAGAACGAGTGGATGGTCTGATACCCGTCGCCGTAACCGTTCTGCCCGTCGTTCCAGGGGTTATAGACGACGAGGCGGTCTTGACGATAGCCGGTGCCGAAAATGGCGACGGCGGCGAAGATGCCCAGCGCGGCGCAGATGCAGGCGAGCACCTTCCACGAAACGCCGGCGAGCCACATGATGGCAAGGCATCCCATAATGATGATGGCCGTAGTTCCCAGGTCGGACTGAGATTTATACAGGAACAAAAGCGGAAGCAAAATGAAAAGCACCGTGGCAATGCCGGCATGCTTCAAATCGAGGCGCTCATCTCGGTAGTCGTCCATGATGCGGGCCGCCATCATGATGAATGCTATTTTGGCGAACTCTGAGGGCTGCAAACTGAACGGGCCTAAGGGCAGCCACCTGGTAGCGCCAAGCGCGCTTGCACCCATGACCAGCGTCAACGCGAGCAAGACCAAACAGAGCGCGTAATATATGTACATGGGGATGCCCCGCCAGAAATCCGACCCGAAATGGTAGATCGCGATGGCGATCACTATTCCTATACCCGAATAGAGCACCTGGAAAATCAGCTTCTGCGCGGCGTTGGCCGTGTCGAGGCTTCCCGCCGAGGCGGCATCCGTGAGGATGGTCGCTTGAGAGGACGAATAGACGACGACGTAGCCGATGAGCAGCAGCGCGAAAGCGGCGATGATGAGCACGACCTGCACCCAGGCCAGGCTGCTCGCTTCCTTACTATTTGACGCAGAGCGGGACATGACGTGCAAAGCCCCCGGCTAGACGCCGTATTTTGCGCAGCGTTCGGCAACGAGCGACTTGAAGACCTCGCCGCGATGCTCGAACGAGTTGAACTCGTCGAATGAAGCGCAGGCCGGGGAAAGCAGCACGACCTCGCCGGACGCAGCTTCGTTAAGCGCAACATCGAGCGAATCAACGAGATGGTCGCCGGTGAGCAGCTTGAAATCGGCCGGCGCGGTTGCCGCAGCGTCTTCGAACGCCGCGACGAAACGATCGCGCGCGTCGCCGAAGCAAACGACCGCACGGGTATGCGCGTGCGCCGCCTGCACGAGCGGGGCTAGGTCGGTGCCCTTGTCGTCACCGCCGAGCAGCACGATCGGGCGCGTGCGCGGAAATGCCGCAAGGGCCTTGAGCGTTGCGTCGACGTTGGTGGCTTTCGAATCGTTATAGCAGGCCACGCCGCGAACGCTGCCGCAAGGCTCGATGCGATGCTCAAGCGGCTTAAAGGCGACAAGACCAGCATTCACATCGGCGTCGTTGCCGCCGAGCGCGATGGCAGCAGCCGCCGCGGCAAGCGCGTTGCCGGCGTTATGACGGCCCTTGATGAGCAAGTCATCTTCGTTGACGAGGGTATGTTCGGTTCCGTCGATGGCCACGACAAGCGCACCGTCGGCGGACACAAACGATGCGTTTTCAGAACCGCAGCGTTTACGCATATCGCCCTCGATGCCGTCGGCGGTCCCCATGGGAACGTAGGCGAACCCGCGATCGGGGTTGCCGGCGAGCTCGCGAACCTTCGCGCGTACCTCGTCGTTGGTCGCATCGAGCACGGCAATCGCGCCCGGCACGCTCGACAGGTTTTCCAAAATCTTGAACTTCGCGTCGCGATAGTTCTCGTGCGTATGGTGCCAGTGAAGATGGTCGGGCGTGATGTTCAGCAGCACCGCCACGTTCGGGGCGAAATGCTTCGTGGAAGCAAGCTGATACGAGGAAACCTCGGCAACGTAAACGTCGGTCGCACCCGCGGCCACGGCCGCGATACAAGTGTCGCCGATGTTGCCGACGGCCGAGGCGTTCATGCCGCACGATTGCAGCAGCTGCGCCGTGAGCGCGGTCACCGTGGTCTTGCCGTTGGTGCCGGTGATGGCCACCCAGCGGCTGTCGCGTGCGCTCTCGCGCCAGGCGAACTCGACCTCGCTGATGACCTCATCGCTGACCGCAAGGGCCGACTGGTACAGGTCGGAGAATTCGGAGATGCCGGGGCTTGCGATGCACAGGTCGAAATGGCCCTGTGCACCTTTTGCGAGCGCGGGCACCGCGTCTTCGCCGAACGCCACGTCGGCGCCGGCCGCGCGCAGCTCAGCCGCGAAGGCGTCGGAGTCCGCAGTTTGCTTCCCGCCGAAAACGGAAAGCGAACTGACGCGATCGCCTATCTGCGATTTCAGGTATTCAACGGCATCATGGCCGGATTTGCCCAGACCAAGCACAAGAACGCGCCCCAAATGCTCGGGCGCGAGCTTTCTATCTGCAAGCATCGCGGTATCGTTTTGCATGGCTACATCACCCCAACGACGGATTCGGCGAAGTACAGCGCGAAGCCGATGGCGGCCAGCACGCCGGAGACGATCCAGAAACGCACAACGACCTTCGTCTCGCTCCAGCCCTTCTTCTCGAAGTGATGGTGAAGCGGAGCCATCAGGAATATGCGCTTGTGGGTCTTCTTGTAATAGAACACCTGGATCATGACCGAAAGGGCCTCGGCGACGAACAGGCCGCCGATGATGAGCACGACGAATTCGCACTTCGTGAACACGGCTAGGCAGCCGAGCGCCATGCCGAGCGCGAGCGATCCGGTGTCGCCCATGAATATATCGGCCGGGAAGGAATTAAACCACAGAAAGCCAATGCAGGCGCCGGCGAGCGCAGCGGCGAATACGGCGGAATCAAGCATGTCGGAGCGGTACGCGATGGCTGCCATGACGATCATGACGATCATGACCGTGCCCGAGGCTAGGCCGTCGAGGCCGTCGGTCAGGTTAACGGCGTTGCACAGGCCCATGAGCAGGATATCCACGAACAAAAGGTACAGCCACGGCACGGAAACGCCCGCGATGTTCGTCGTCAGAACGCCCAGATCGATCGTGCAGACGAAGGGGATCTCGACCGTCGGCGCGATGTTCATGAGGTTAACGGCGACCAGGCCGAACACGGTGGAGATGACGAACTGGCCGACGAGCTTGGCCTTCGGCGTAAGTCCGAGCGAGCGTTCCTTCACCACTTTCTCGGCGTCGTCGATAAGGCCGAGACAGCCGGTCAGAATGGTTGCAGCCAAAAGCGAGAACGTCTCGACGGTCGGATGGCCGATCAAAAGAGCGGTCACAATGACGGCGATGAGCATGATGACGCCGCCCATCGTAGGCGTGCCCTGCTTGACCAGGTGGCTTTCCGGACCGTCCGCGCGAACCTGCTGGCCGATGTGGCTGCCGCGCAGGAATTTGATCCAAGCCGGCATGATGAGCATGGTGATGATCATGCAGACGAACACGGCAAGGAAGACGAGGAACGTCGGATATGAATCGAAAATATGAAGCATGTTAGTCAACCAATCCCTTCACCACTCTGTCAAGCCCCATGAAATGGGAGGCTTTCACGAGGATCGCATCGCCTTCGCCAACCTGAGGAGCAAGCACGTCGAGTGCCTGCTGCCAGTCGGCAACGCAAACGATGCGAGATGAGTCCATCCCAGCGCCGAGGGCGCCTTCGCAAATACCTTGCGCAAGCTCACCTGCGCAAACGAGCATATCAAGGTTGCCGGTCGCCGCTGCGGCGCCGACCTCTTTATGCAGCTGGGGCGCGAAATCGCCCAGCTCGCCCATGTCGCCCAAAACAGCGATGCGACGCCCCTTGGCCGCGAACGACGCGAACGTCGAAAGCGAGGCGCGCATGGAGTCGGGGTTCGCATTGTACGCGTCGTTGATGACGGTGAACCCGCGCGGCGAGGCGACGACCTCCTGACGGCCGCTTTCGCCGGCCGCACCAGCAAGCGCGTCCGCCACAGACTGAGCGCTCATGCCGCAGGCGAAACCGACGGCGGCAGCGCTGCATGCATTGGAAACATTATGCAAGCCCATGAGGGGCAACTTGCAAGGAACCTTCACTGTGCCGGCAGGCCCCAAGTGGGCGAAGCCGTTCGCGCAAAGCGTGAACGACGGGCGGCCCTGGTCGTCGAGAACGATATTCTCGGCCCACACGGCCTGTGCGGCGGGATCGGCCTCAATGCGTCCGGCCTCACGCTCGGCCGCGTCGAGTGAGCCGTCGAAGTAGACAGGCTTCACATTTCGCTCGGCTACCCCGCCGAATTCAAACAACTTGTCGGACATATCGTCGGCTACATTAATGAACGCGTACGAGCCGGCTTCCAACGATTCGAACAGCTCGGCCTTCGCACGGGCGATATTCTCGCGGCTGCCCAGAAGCTCAATGTGGCTTTCGCCAACGTTAGTGACAAGACCCCAGTTCGGACGAACGAATTCGCACAGCTGATCGATCTGATGCAGGCCGCGCATGCCCATCTCGACGATAACGTTTTGCGTATCGGCATCGGCGGCAAGCACCGTCGCGGGAACGCCGAGCTCGTTGTTCTGGTTGCCCTTGGTCGCGATAACGCTGCCGGCGGCAGCCAGCACGTCGCGCACCAAGTTCTTCGTCGTGGTCTTGCCGGTCGATCCGGTGATGCCGATCACGCGGCCCGCAAGGCGCTCTCGCCAAGCACGCGCCAAATCGGTCACAGCCGCCGCTGTGTCGGCGACCTGCACCACGGCTGCGCCGGAAGCCACGATGCCGGCCATAACCTGAGGCGGCAACGTACGCGACACCAAAACGCACACAGCCCCGGCTCGCACCGCGGCTGAAACGAAATCATGCCCGTCGACGCGCTCGCCGGGCAACGCCACGTAAAGCGCCCCCGGCCCCACCTCGCGGGAATCCCAAGTAAGCGCCGTCGCGACCTGCTCGCGAGCTTCGGAATTCGCGAAGAGTCGGCCCGCCGTCGCCTGGGCGATTTCAGTTGCTGAAAGACGCATGGCTACTTCGCTTCCCCGCCCTGAGCGAAGGCGCGCTCAAGCTCCTCGCGCGCGACGACGCGATCGTCGAAGGAAAGCACCTTGTCGCCGACAAGCTGGTAGTCCTCGTGGCCCTTGCCGGCGATGAGGATGGAGTCGCCCGCCTTCGCCTGCGAGATGGCCAATGCGATGGCGGCGCGGCGGTCGGCCTCCACATCGTAGCGGCCCGCACCCTCGCCCATGCCGGCGACGATGTCGTCGATGATGGCGTTCGGATCTTCGGTACGCGGGTTATCCGAGGTCACGACGGCATGGTCGGCGGCAAGCGCCGCGCGGCCCATGATCGGGCGCTTCGAAGCGTCGCGGTCGCCGCCGCAGCCGAACACGCAGATGGTGCGGCCGGGCGTGAGGGCCATGATGGACCCGAGCGCCTTCTCAAGCGCGTCGGGCGTGTGCGCATAGTCGACGAACACGGAAACGCCGCCGTCGGCCGCGGCATGCACGCGCTCCAAGCGGCCGGGGATCTGCGGCGCCTCGGAAAGCGCCGACACGATGGTGTCGACCGGAATGCCCAGCTGAATGCCGATGCCGAAGGCGCACATGACGTTCTCAACGTTGAACTTGCCTACAAGCGGGTAATCGAATGAATAGTACTCACCGCGCACATTGAACGTCACGGACGTATGCGTCGGGAAGTACTGGACTTCCTTCGGGTGAATCTGCGCGGAGCGCTCAAAGCCGGTGGTGATGACGTTGTCGCCGGCCTCCGAGCAGCGGCGAAGCAGCTCGCGGCCCCACTTATCGTCGATGCAGATGACGCGGCGGGCCGGGTAGTCCTTCCCGAACAGCAGCGCTTTGGCCTCGAAATACGCCTCGAAGGTGTGATGGTAGTCAAGATGGTCCTGCGTCAGGTTGGAGAACGCCGTCACGGCGAACTGCGAACCGTACGTGCGCTTGAGGTCGAGCGCGTGGCTCGACACCTCCATCGACACGACATCGCAATGCGCATCGGCCATGCGCCCGAGCAGCGCCTGCAGATCGGGCGATTCGGGCGTGGTGCGGCTCGACTTCTCGCGCTCATCGCCGATGACGGTAGCAACGGTGCCGATGACGCCGGTGCGCTTGCCCGCAACCCGTGCGATGTTGTCAACCAGGTAGGTGGTGGTGGTTTTGCCGTTGGTGCCGGTGATGCCCACCAGCTGCAGCTTCTTCGAGGGCTCGTCATGGAAACGCGACGACACGGCCGCCATGGCCTTGCGCGTATCGGGCACGACGACCTCGGTCACGTCGGTCGCATCCGCCAGATACACCTTACGCTCGACGACCAGCACGCGGGCGCCGCGATCGATGGCGTCCTGCGCGTAGGTGTGCCCGTCGGACTTCAGGCCGACGATGCAGAAGAACGCATCCCCCGGTTTCACCGCGTCGCTGCGATACGCGATGCCGGACACTTCCTCGCCGCCGTTGCCGACGATGGTGTGGTCCATTCCCTCAAATAACTCAGCGCAGGTTTTTCCCATGCGGATACCTCACTCAGATGTAATGCCGAAACGGTCTATTGCTGCAGTCATTATATCCTTAAATATCGGGGTGACCACGCCGTCCCCAGGAACCTCATTTGCGCCGACGAAGCATACGAGTTTGCTTGAGCTATCTGCGATGAAGCCGGTGAACGCAAGGTTGTAGACGCCCTCGCGGTAGCCGCCGTTCTCCTCATCGTAGATCTCGGCCGTAGACGTCTTGCCAGCCACGTTGTAACCGTCGATGGCGGCCTTGGTGCCGGTGCCTTCGGTGACGACCGTCTTCAGCATCGACTGCATGTCGGCGATGGCATCGGTGTTTTCGATGACCTTCGTGGTCTCGTAGGTGGGTTTCTCGCCCGACTGCGGCTTCGATATCAGGAAGTGCGGGGTGCATTCCACGCCGTCGTTCACGAGCGCGCCGTAGAAGCGCACCATCTGAAGCGGCGTGACGGACACGCCCTGGCCGAACGACACGTTGTAAGCCTGCACGGCCGACCATTTATCGAAGGAGGTCAGCATGCCCAAAGCATCGGTGCCCTCCTCGCCTTCGCCGGGGAAATCGACGCCTGTTTTGGTATGCAGGTTGTACCTGATTATGTGGTCGTAGAGCTGCTGGAAGCCCATCTGCTCGGTAGCGAGCGATATGCCAACGTTTGACGACTGGTCAAGGATCTGCCGCAGCGTATACGTTGCATCGCCGCGCTCATGGGCGTCGGAAATGGTGTATCCATCTGCGGTGATATAGGACGGACAGAACAGCTCCGTGTCGGGGGTCATGGTGCTTGTCTCAAGCACCGCCATGGCCGACACCGATTTGAAGATGGAACCGGGCTCGAACAGGCTCGACACCGCCTTGAGCGACGTTGCCCCCTCCTTCACCTCGGTGCGATCGGCCGGGTTGAACAGCGGAAGCGAGGCTGCGGCGTAAATCTCGCCCGTCTCACCGTCCATGACGACGCTTGAGCCGCCGGTGGCGTTCATGCCCTCGCAGCCGCTCGTGAGGCTTTCCTCAACCTGACGCTGCAACTCTATGTCGATGGACAGCACGATGTCCTGGCCGTCGACGGCGTCAACATGCTCGTATTCGGCACTGGGAATTCGCTGGCCAGACCTGCTGTATTCGGCTTTCTCGTAGCCGGGCGTGCCGGAGAGGATGTCGTTGTATTGGGCCTCGATGCCGCACATTCCGTAATAGTATTCGCGATTGGTGTCGTCATCCACGCCGATGTTGCAGGCGCCGACGATCTGCCCACCCACCTGGCCGTTGGGATACTCGCGGCGGCTTTCGGACACGAAATGGATGCCTGAGGCCACCGTATCGGCGGAATCTGAGGAACCCGCCTGCTCATCGGCTTTTTTCTGCGCCTCGGCGACGCGCGTGGTCGCAAGCTCCGACAGCTGATCGCCCACCGACGTGTCAACCTTGCGCTTAATGATCGAGTAACGGGTGTTCGAAGCGGTCACCTTCTCAAGGTAATCCTTCTTGTCGCCGCCCAAAACCTCGGCCAAAAGCGATGCGGTCATGTTCGCATCGGTCACCTCGGTCGGGTCGACATAGATGGTGGTCGCATCGACGCTGGTGGCGAGCACCACGCCGTTGCGATCATAGATGGTGCCGCGACGGGGTTCGAGCGTGATGGAGGAAGTGCGGCCCTCGATAGCGGCCTCGGAAAGCCAGCCCGCATCGATGACCTGCAGCCTGAACAGCTGGAAGCAGTAGATGCCGACGATCACGCAGAACAGCAGGAGCAGCGTGCGGAAACGATTCCCGAACAGGAACTCCAGAAGCGAACCGCCCGCAACCTTGGCCGCAGGCTCGCTCGAACGGGAACGCGAACGCGAGCCCGAGCCGCCGCCCCGCGACGAGCCGGATCCCGAGCGGCGCCCACCGCGACCCGAGCGCGAATAAGCGTCGTCACGGCCGTACCAATCCGACCCACGGCCGGCACGACCGCCGCGTTCGGAGCGCGAAGAAGACACCCCGCGGCTCGTGGAGCGCGAGGTGCTGCGTGTGCTTCTGGATGAAGAGAATTCGCCCGCGCGCGTGCCGCGCGAGCCCCGACGACGGTCCGCCATGGAAATTACTCCCCGCTAGCCGCGGCGACGTCGATGCTCTTAGACAGGGAAAGCGCTCCGGAATCGTCAGTCGAGACGACATCGGCCGACATGGCGATGGTGCCAACCTCGGAGGGCGCGGACATGCCGAGCTTCTCGGCCTGCTGGCGCACGCGGGTGGGGTTCGACAGCAACGACTCGGTGACCTCGAGAGAGGTGCCCTCGGTGCGCGCATCGTCGATCTGCGAGGAAAGCGCCTGAGCCTGCATCGAGGTTTTCACCGTTGCGGCGGAAAGGAACAGGTACGCAAGGCCGACGAGCGCCAACACGAGCATGGCGCACATGGTGACCTTGAGCACCAGGCCAGGGGTGACCGGCTTGGGCGCAGAAGCGGTGCGCGAGCCGGGAACGACGCTGATGCGCTCGCGCGTGGAACGCTCAGGCGCGCGCTCGGGGTACATCGCGTATGCGGGTTGCGCGCTCATGGGGTC
>CAVBPP010000119.1:0-17666 GCA_963597295.1 Paratractidigestivibacter sp.
ACCGATAAGAGCGAATACGAAAGCCTTATTCAGCACGATTGGGCGCAGGAAGGCGAGACTTGGACTTCTCCTGTTTCGGGAAGCAAGGGCGTCTACCGCCTGTACAACCCCGCTTTGGGTTCGATGGCCAAGATGAGCCACCATTACACTACCGATAAGGCCGAGGCTGACAAGCTAGTGGCCGAAAACGGCTGGCAATACGACAACGATGGTGCCCCCATCTTCTATTCCGCGGAAAGCAGCGACGGCACGCCGCTTTCCGGAGCAAGCGCCGTGTACCGCCTGTACAACAGCGCTTTGTCGGCGCACCATTTCACCTTGGATGCCGATGAGAACAGCAAGCTTATCTCCGAGTACCAATGGATTGGCGAAAGCACTGGGTTCTACGCGTATGTCATGCCGTAGGCGGCGTCGCAGGCGAGCCGTAGACGAACGCTAAAGCGAATACGATAAACCAAACGCCCCCGTCGAGTCATCGGCGGGGGCGCTTGCGTATGGGGGGCTGTCGACCGCGAGGGGGTTGCAGGGCTGATGGGTTGGCGCTTAGACGTAGGCGTAAAAGCCCACTCCCTCGCTTTTCCAGCCGTGGTAGCTGGTCAGCGAGTCGTTTTCGCTGGAATCCAGGGTGTAGTGGTGAGCGCTTAGGCCCCCGTTGTATAGACGGTACACAGGGCTCGCGCCGTCAAGCGCGCCGGAGGCGTCTTCGGCCGAGTAGAAAAGGGGCTTACCGCCGTTGTCGTATCGCCAGCCGTTTTCGGCCACCAGCTTGTCGGCCTCTTCTTTGCTAGTGGTGTAGTGATGGCTCATCTTGCCCAGTGCGCCCAACGCGGGGTTGTACAGGCGGTAGACGCCTTTGGCACTGCTGGTCGGCGAGCTCCAGGCCCGGCCTTCCTGCTTCCAGTTGTGGGTGGTAAGGCTTTCGTATTCGCTTTCGCTGGTGGTGAACAGGTGCTCGCTGGTGATGGGGTTGTACATGCGGTAGACGGTCCGCGTTTCGACGGCATATTCGACGGCGAAGTCGTAGGTGGCCGTCCAGCTGGTGTTGCTTGAGGTCGTCACGTTGCTGGTGGCGGTGAGGGTTGCCCTGGTTCCATCGGCTGCGGTCCAGTCCATCTGGTTGATTGCCGCAGCCACGATCGCGTTCTGGATGCCGCAGATGCTCGGCGGCAGGCTGGCGTTGTCGCTTTCGATGCTGAACGTTTCGGCTTTGGAGTCAAGCTGCTCTTGAATGCGGCTGGCGTAGGCCTGCGCCCACGTGGCGGCCTGGCCGCTGCGTATGAAGTAGTTGTTCGACAAATCGGTGCTGCGGTAGGCATAGCCGTCCGTCTGATAGGTGGCGGCGTGGGCGCTGTGGGCGACGGCCATCAGCTCGTCGGTCAGCCCGAAGTACAGATGCTTGGCGTCGAAGCCGTAGGCATTCGTGTTCGTTCCGTCATCGTCGTCCCAGTTCACGTCCACCTGGCACCACTTGCCGTCGATTTTCACAGCGTTCCACGTGTGGCCGTTGCCCTCCATGCGGGCGTTTTCCAGCCCCGCGCAGGTCAGCAGCTTCTGGTAGATGCGTTGGAAGCTCTCGCAGGTTCCCTTGCCGTGGGTAAGGCCGCTCTCGGCGCTGCAGTAGTTCAGGCTGTAGTCGTAATCTAGCTGTTCAAGCTCCCAATCGTGCAGCCACAGGGCCATGGCGTAATCGCTGCCGTCGGTGGCGGCGTGGGCCTGGCTCACTGCGTTCGACACGATCGTGCTCACCGCGGGGTGGTCGGCGTCGTCGATGGTGACGCTCACCTGTGTGCGCAGCCACGTCACGCTGTTGGCGGTGTCCATGAAGTAGAAGTAGAGCTGGTAGGTTCCCGATGCGGTGAAACTGAAGGTGAAGTCGCAGCCGCCGGTGCCGAGCGTCTTGTACGAACTCGCGCCCGACCACTGGCTTTGGCTGGGGTCGCACACGCTTTCGTAGCTTCCGTCCGGGTCGTAATAGGTGGGCACGTCCATGCGCGCCTTCGCAGCGTCGCTGCCGCCGGTCTGCGTCACGTGGAAGGTGGTGTCCTCGCCGGCTGCAGGGTCGTTCCATTGCACGGTGAAGGTGACGCCGTTGCTGGTCGCGGTGGCGCTGTTGCCGTAAGTGGCTTTCGGCTCGGACGTGTCGCTTGAGGTGCCGCCGCCGGAGCTGTCGGAGCCGGAGGACCCGCTGCCCGCGCCGTCCCCGCCTGCGCCGCTGCTGCCGGAGGCCGCTGTGGAAGCAGCCGGGCCGTTGTATGTCGCGTAGGTGCGGTTCGCGTAATCGCTCGTGGGGGTGGTGTAGGCGGCTTCCCAGCCGTAGTGGCTTAGGCTGTTTTTCATGGTGGAATCGGCGCGAAGGAAGTACTTGTGGCTCACATCCGCATCGAAGCCGCCGTCGGGGGAAGAATCGTCCCAGGTGACGTCGACGTGATACCACTGCTCATCTTCCATCTGCACCATATTCCAGGCGTGGTTCATCTTCGTGCTCATGACCAGCACTGCGGACAGGCCGGCGCGCTTCAGCAGCAGCTTGTAGGCAAGCGCATAGCCCTGGCACACGCAGCTGCCGTCGACCAGCGCTCCGTAAGCGCTGTAAGCGGTGGTGTCGGCGGGGCTGGTGCTGCTGGTGACCGATTTGTCGTAGGCGCAGTTGCGCACCAGGTAGTCATGCAGCGCCTGGGTAGCCTGGAATTGCGTCATGTTGTCGAAATCGACCCAGCTGAGCGCCTCGGTGATTTTACCCTCGGCGTTCGCCTTCACTGTCGCCAGGTCGCTGGTGTCCACGCAGTAATACAGGCTGACCGACGCCAGCGGGTCGCCGTCGCTGGCGCCCGAAACTCCGTCCCTGTCGTAATAGCCGTACCTCCAATACGAAGCCGCCCAGTAGTATTCGGGGTTGGCCGCGACCAGGGTTTCGGCCGCTTTGAAATCTGCCACGGTGAGGTTTTCGCCCTTAAGGTCGATGGAGTCGGAAACGCTTTCGTAGCCCTGGCACATCAGCTCGTACAGCCGCTGCACGCTTGTTGTCGCCGTGGCGCCGTCGGCTGTCGCCGCGTTTATCTGCCCGGTTGCCTCGTCGATGCCGAAATCGTCGAATCCGTAGGCCTCGGCGTAGTGCACTTCCGATTGCTCGACGGCATCTTCGGGGGAAGCGCTGGCGCCGTCGGCCGCGCTAAGGGCCGCAAACGCAGATGAGGGCACAAGGCCGCAAGCCAGCGTTGCGGCAAGGACGACGCTCAAGATGGCGGAAAACGGCTTTCTCATGATGGCCCCTTCTCGAGGGATTGGCCGCGCAGCAAGCGCAGCTTCGCTTCTTCGATGTTAGGCGACCGCCGTTTCGATGTCCACGCCAAAAACGGCAAGACAACGAATCTCTCGGTTGAATTACTCAACCGTTTTCATCTTGACCTGCACTTACCGGGGGGGGGTATGCTCAGAGCTGCATAGGGGGCGGATTCTTCGGAAGCGTGGCGACCTTCCTGATGGATTCGAACTCTAGGCCCCGTCGCGTTCGTCGACATGGCGGGATACGTATGCAGTGGGAATAATCACAAGAGGAAGGAAGCATATGGAAAGAAAAGCAAATAGGTTGGGTTGGCTTTGCGGGGGCGTCTTGCTTGCCTGCTTGGCCCTGATGATGGTGCTGGTGGCAAAGCCAGCGTGCGCTTACGCCGAGAGCGCGCACACGCAGGTGGCCGACACGATGCTTGCCGACCTTAACGCAACCATCACCGTCAACGGAACCCAGATCGACCTTTCGAAGGCGTCTCAGTCTCAAACGTCCAGGACCGACGGATGCTACTTTTATGTTAATGTCAGCGGAGACGGCGCCGTTTCCGTGGATAGCATCAATACTGTTGTGGATTCTGACGGATGGGCATGGGAACTGACCAGCGTTTACAATGGACGTTCCGGCACCGACGGCATGTATTGCTACCTGACGTTCACGAAGCAAAATTCCAAACTCGGTGACGGCTACGTTACCCTAACAGACGGCTATGTCAATAAGATTGGCATCCAGCTGGGTGGTTCATCTATCCAGAACGTTTACTTCGATACGAATTCGCCCGTGACGTGCTCCAATATCACGTGGCCTTCCGGATATACTCCGCCGACCTCTAAGGTGTCCGAGCTCAAGGACGTGAACGTGAAGTTCTGGAACATGACGAATTCGACCACGTTCGTGCCCGATGGCTTCACCCCCACGAAAAGCTGCGATGTGACCGTGTCCGGCTACTCCGTGCCTTGCGTTGGAAACGGTAGGACGATCAGCCAGTTCGCCGATTACGTCAACACCTTGCTTCCTACCGGCTGGACCGCAACCGGCACGCCCGTCGACAATGGCAACGGCACGACCACCTTCGAATGCAAGGTTTCATCCCTGACCGATTCGAGCTCTTCGGTGACGTGGAAGTTCACCTACACGCCGCAGCTTCCCGCCACGAACAGGTCCGATTATTTGACAACTGCTGAGCTTAAGCAGCGTGCAAATATCGCACTTTACCAAGGTGACGCCAAGGTTCGTTATTTCAGCTCCACTGGATATGAATGGTACGGCACTTCGGATGTTGATAAAGGCATCGATATGACCGTGAAAACAAGCGGCAGCACGGACCTTTGGTATACGGGAACAGTGTGGGTGAGCTCGTTGGGCTACGTTACCCCCAGCGGCTGGCAGAACAGCTATGGCGAACCCTGCGCCTATGACGATTCCGATGCCACGAAGTACGTATGGAATTTAACTTCGACGGATAGCGGCTCGACCTACTCGTATAACTTCAACGTTAGCAGGCAGCTCGTCTATCGCATGTACAACCCGATCACCAGCGAGCATCTTTTCACCACGGACAAGTCCGAGTACGACAGCCTGGTGGCCCACGATTGGCAGAAGGAAGGCGAGGCCTGGTCGTCCTCGCTCGATAGCGCCGTTGGCGTCTATCGCCTGTACAATCCCGGTCTGGGCGCGCTCGCGAAGATGAGCCATCACTACACCACCAACAAGGAAGAGGCCGAGGACTTGGTGGCGAACCATGGTTGGGTTTACGATAACGACAAGAAGCCCATCTTCTATTCGGCTGAAAGCAACGCGAGCGCCTTCGACGGCGCCGAGCCCGTTTACCGTCTGTACAACGGCGGCCTCAGCGCGCATCATTACACCCTCGATTCCGACGAGAATAGCAAGCTTATTAAGGAGCATGGCTGGAACGGAGAAGGCACCGGCTTCTACGCCTACGCTATTTCTAGCGAGGAGTAGACCTGCATCAGGGTCTTCTGCGAGGAACCTATAAGGAATCCTTGGCGCCGTCCCGTTTTGGGGCGGCGCTTTCGCGTTTGGGCAAGGCAGCGTAAGGGTAAGGTTCCGAAAGCTTTACAGGGCGGCCGCAGAGGTCGCTAACATAAACAGATAGCGAAAAGCCGCTGGCCTCCAGCGACTTTTCGTTGTTTGGGGGGAATGTGGCTCGGCGAAGAGAGTTGTGAGGCTCTAGCTCGCGTCCGACTCGGACGTTAGCCGGCCCCTATCCAATCCGGACTTTTCAAGACTGTACCGAAAGGACAGTACGGGTTGTATGCGCATTCGAGTATTATCCTTAATCGTGTATGTAAAAACCTGCGCGAACGCATGCATTGATGCGGGTCGCCAGTTTGAGAAGCCTTACGAATTGAGCAAAAGGGCAGGGGAGGGCAATGACCATCAAACGCGTTGCTTCAAGGAAACTTTCAAGGGTGGAAGCCGCTGTGCCGGCGCCGGCCTCGACCGCATCGGCGGAGGCACGTTCGTGCCGACAGAAGGCGTCGCGTCGTGGCGATACCGCGAGCGGCTTCGCAGCGGCATTGAGGGCTTTCGTCGCCGTGGTGCTGTGCGTTGGCCTTATGTGGCCCTCGAATATCGATGCGAACGTTGCGTATGCTGGTAGCTCGGATGATTTCGGCCACGGCACCGTCAGCATCGCTTCCGATAGCGCATCTTCCTCGAATGTCATCAACCTGAAAGTTGGCGAAACTGCCACCATTTCCGTGACGCCTTACGTTCATCTGCAGTACAAGGGCTGCGGAATGCCGGGCAAATGCCCCGACAATTGCGAAGAATTCGGCCGCGTGTGCTTCGTGGAAGGGTTCGGTTGCACCTGCGAGAAGGACCCGGTTTCCCGCACTGCGAAAGTGACCACGTCGGTTGGCGATAGCGGCATCGTGTCGGCGTCCGAGGTGGTTGGGGGCGATTGGATCAATGGCGACAACCTTGATTTGAAGGGCACTTCCAGGCCTGTGACGAAAAACGGCACCATCACGTTGACCGCAAACGCCGTCGGCACTACGCAGGTTACGGTTTCCGCTGAAACGGATTCGTACGGTTACGCGACCGATCTGCTTGAATGGTGGAATCCTGCCGAGACGACCTTCACCGTCAAGGTTTCCGCTGATGGCGCCTCCGACGTGACCGATCCGATTTCCCAAACAGACGTGACGGCCAAGGCTTGGCGCGAATCTCAGTACGGCACCCCGCCGAACGGCACGCCCATCAATGACAAGGACGGCACCGATAGCGGAATGCACGTCAAGGTGACGTTTTCTTTCGATGACGAAGTCGTTATTTCCGATGCCGACGCGCTTCTCAGCAGCATGAACTTGAAGACAGCGCTGCGCGAAGCCGGTTATACGGCGACGGCCGAGGGCAATAACCTTATCGTTGACATAACGGCATCGTATGCGCTGTTTACTGGAAGAATCGCATCCGACGGGGGTGACCTTGCTGGCATCACAGTCGGAGGCTCGCCGGTCAAGCTTTCCTCTTTTGCGACGCTTGCCGACACCGGGTTGGCATTTGAGCCCGTTAACATGACGGTGGGTACCGATACCGAGCCCGCTTCGACGACTTTCGAGGTGACGCATTGCGCCGACGTGAGATCGATGAACCATATCGTGTGGCTGACCAACGGAGGGTCCGGCACGCTGGGTAAATCTATTCTTGCGAATACCGGCGAAGCCACTCAGTCAACCGTCGCGCATCATCATAAATGGTACGAATTCACGCCTGCTACCTCGGCGTACTACATCGTTGACGGGGGAAGTTCCGCACTCGACGAGGCGGGCTACACGCTCACCGATAACCAGGATGGCACCTTCACCATCACGGCGAAGGAGAACAAGGCAGGGGAAATTCTTTCTGCTGACAACTACACTGATTCTTTCTTTCATAAAACCGGCCTGGCTTTAGGCGAGGATGTGACGGGTGTGAGCATGCCGCAGCCTGATCAATCCGGTGATTTCGGCATGACTTTCCCGGATGAGCCGAGCAGCGTCACCACGTCGATGGGCCGATACCCTGCCGGCATGACTCAATTCACGCTCACGCCCTCCGATGGTGCTATCGATGCGTATCGCAAGTCTTTCCCTGACGCTACGGTGAAGGACATGCTGCAAGCTTGGATCGATAGCATCACGTCGGTGACGGTTGGCGGAGTCGCCTTGGAAGGTAAGGCGTTTGATGAGTGGAAATCTCAGCTTACGAATCCGACGGACGATTCCGGTAAGCTGAATTATTACGATTTTGCCGTGAACACCAAATCGGTTTCGCTGAAGCTTCCCGTTGCGCTGTTCGATACGACGCAGGAGAAGTCGACCAAGAGCGTCGCCATCGAGTCGAGCACGTTCGGACGCGTATCCGGTAGCGTGACCTATCGCAACCTGGGCACCGACGTGCTTGTCGTGCGCATCCTCGACACCGATGGGCAGACGGTTAAGAAGACGACGACGTTGACCATGGACCAGCTGCGCTCGCTTACGGTGCAGCAGCATTACAGCACCGCGTCGAATTGCGGAATGGCCGGCTTGCGTTCGTACAGCAGCGAGGGCGTTCTTCTGAGCGACGTGCTTGAGGCTGCGGGCGTGACGTTTAGCGAGGGAATGACGCTGAAGGTCCGCGTGAACGATCAGCTGGAGTCCAATGGTGATGAAACCACTCGGGAGAGCGGGTATTTGAGCAACGGGACGCATACCTACGAAAGCCTTATGGGTACCGACCGCTACTACTATCCGGCGATGTGGGATAACGAAACCACCTACGACGAGCTGGGCGGCAAGACCATCTATCAGGTGCTTTCCGCAGATATGGATGCGTGGAAGGGAACCGACGACGCTGCGGCCTTCCTTCGCCAGAAGCTTGGCGAGACCAAGCAGCAGGTGAGCCCGATTCTGGCGTGGAGCTGGAATGAGGGCGTTGTCGCATGGGGCGGTTCGAACCCCAGCGAGCAGAGCGGCTACAACGGCTACACCGGCCAGTCGGCGCTGCGCTTCCTGTATGGCCTTTCCACCGACGAGGCGGGCAACGCGATCGACGACAACACGACGTTCTCGAACACCTACGCCGTTTTCGGCATCGATATCATCGGCGGCGAGTCGACGGATTCCCGCGCTGCCGGCGATAAGGATGATACCGGCATTGCACCTGATCAGAAAGCTAATTCTGATCAGGTGTTCCAGGGAAGCAGCGCATCTGTGGCGAAGACGGGCGAGATGGTGCCGTTGCTTGCGCTGGCTGGGCTGTGTTTGGTGGCCTTCGCTGCGTTGTTTGTTTCCGTCGCCGCACGGCGGCGCGCAGGTTCCGCGAGCGGCTCGAAGCGGGGTTGCTAGTTCGTTGTCGGACCTGAGTGGCGTCTGCGGCGCTTGGGGGGCGGCAGGATGTTTTCCGCATCGGCGTTCGCCGGAATAGCTGCCGCCCGCTGTGTTTGCTTTGAGCTAAAGGAGAGGGTTTTGCTAGGAAGAATGAACGATTCGGCTGCGCGCGCGCTTTCCGGCGCCGTTGCGCTCGCGCTCGCGGCCTTGCTGGTCCTTGGCGTTATGCCGCAGTCGGCTTTCGCGTATTTCAACAGGGGCGCCGTATCGGTTGAGCTGGGCTCTCAGGCAATCGAGGTCGCTGCGGGTCAAACCACGAGCGTGTCGGTTGCCATCACGCCCTCTTCAGATGATCAGACCGAGGGCTGCGGTATGCCGAAGTGCCCGCAAGGATGCTCGGCGAGCTGCACCGACGAGAATGGACAGTGCACCTGCGCCGG
Source organism: Paratractidigestivibacter sp. (assembly GCA_963597295.1). Classification (GTDB taxonomy): domain Bacteria; phylum Actinomycetota; class Coriobacteriia; order Coriobacteriales; family Eggerthellaceae; genus Senegalimassilia. The sequence continues at coordinate 9,048 of CAVBPP010000119.1, forward strand.
CAAAGATTACAAAACCTATTACCCCACCGCCCAGGCGATTTCCAGCAATTCGAGCGTTGCCGTTGCGACCTATTCTTCCGGCACGCTGACGGTGTATGCCAAGCAGGCGGGCGAGGCGACCATCACGCTACGCGCGTCGCTTAGGCAGTATACCGACGCCGAAACGACCTTGTCTGTGAAGGTGACCGGCTCGGCGGATGGCGCCGCTTTGGGCTCGAACGCATTCGTCGAGATTCCCGAACAGGCCGCCGCTTCGCAGGAGGACAAGGTTGACGTCGTCGAAAAGACGGTCATGAATCGCGCGATTCGCATGGTGCGCATAACCGACGGCCTCGATCCGCAGGCGTACCTTTCCGATTTCGTCGGCGTCGACGGCGATGTGACTTTCTGGTCGGGCGACACGTACTACCACCCCGACTATTCCATGACGTTCAAGGGCACCGAACTCTCTTCGGGTTCGGCGGCCTTGACTTCCGCCGCACTTTCCGTTTCCACGAAGGCCGAGGGAGCTTTGTACCAGGCGCTTTCGGGGAAGGATTGCTTCGTCGCGGTCGACTTCGCCCAGAAGGGCGCACTGCCGGGCCAGGCGACGGTTTATGCGTGGGCGAACGGCGCCATCGCCGACGATAAGGAAGTCGCCCTGTATTCCTACGATGCGACCACCAAGTCATTTGTGGCGGAGCAGGCAAGCGCGACCATGGTCGGCGGCTACGTCAGCTTCACGGTGAGCGAGGGGAAGACCTACGTTGTCTCCTGCAAGGACATCTCGGGCTCCTCGAACGCCGTGGTAACGGGAGGGGCGACTCAAACGAACGCCTCCGGCAGCTGCTGCGACCCGTCCGGGTCTTCCGCATCGTCGTCGGGCTCGACGGTTGGGCAGCAGGTGCTTTCGCCGTTTCTTGCCGTGGTCATCGCCGCGGTCGTTGCTGCGGCCATCGGCGCCGCCGTTGCCGTATTCGTGATGAAGCGTAAAGGCGCCGCGGCCGGCGGTAGTGCGGGCGCTGTGGACTCGTCGAGCAACGGCAGCGAGCCCCGGCAGGCCGCCGATTCGTCTGAGCAGGAAGGATCATCCAATGAGGAAAGCAGGTAGTCCTTTGCTGAAGAATCGCTTCGGGGCATATTCCGTCCCGGCCGCATTGGCCGTTTGCGGGCTTGCGCTTGCGCTCGTGGTCGCGCTGCTGCCTATTTCCAAAGCTGCGGCTTATTACAGTTTCGGGACGGTTGAGGTGTCTTCCGGCAGCTCGCATCTTTCCGTGACGGCGGGGTCTTCCGCTTCGACGAGCATTTCGGTCACGCCTTCCTCTGACAATCAGACGCTTGGCTGCGGCATGGCGAAGTGCCCGCAGGTGTGCGAGGACGAGGGCGCCGTTTCCGCTGGGTACCATTGCTTCGACACCAACGGCCAGTGCACCTGCGCCGGTAGCAGCTATTCGACGTATTATCCCGAGGTTTCCGCCCAGTCTTCCAATTCCGGTGTGGCCACGGCGTATGTGAGCGGTGGAACGCTTGTCGTGACCGGGCATTCCGCGGGTAGCGCGACCATCACGGTGAACGCCTCGCTTCGCCAGTGGGAATCCAACTCGACGACGATCGACGTGGAGGTGTCTGCGCCGGTATCCTCTGGCTCTGACGCGGCGACTTCCGGTTCCTCCGGTGCGCAGGTGTCGGGTAACGAAGCGTCCAACACGGCGATTCCTGAGGCGGCTCAGGCTTCCGATGCCGTCGATAATGCTTTGAACGAAGTCGTTGTCGAAACGGTCGCCGGCAAGGTGTACAAGGTTCAGGCGAACGGTTATCTGAATACCGCCGAGCAGCTGAACAAGATCAAGGGCACTCAAGACCAGGCGGTTTTCTGGTCTGGGTCTTCTTCCGAGAAGCCCGATTATTCTTGGACGTTCGTCGGCACCGACATAACCGATGCCTCTCAGAATCTTTCCTTCGATCCGATCATCACCGTGTCGAAGCTTGGCACCGGCGATGTGTCCAATATCGTTAAGCAGGCGAAAGACGCCCTGGTTATGGAGTTCGCTCATGCGGGTGCGCTTCCGGGTTCCGCTTCGCTGTATGTGCTGGCGTCCGGGGCGTATGCCGACGGCACCGAGCTTTCCCTGTACACGTTCAATACGCAGACGAAGCGCTTCGAGCTTGCTCAAGCTGACAAGGTGCGGGTTTCGGATGGTTATGCCTCATTCAAGATCGACCACTGCTCGACGTGGGCTCTTTCCACCGATGATTTGACGTCCTACCAGGTTGAGGAAGTGAATACCCCCGGGGCAATCGCCGTTGATAAGCAGGATTCCATTGCCGCCTCGACGCTGCCCGAATGGGTTGTTCCCGCAATCGCAGGTGGCGTGATCGCTGTCGTTGCGCTTGCTGCTGTCGCAGTGCTGGTGCGCAGGAAGAAGTGCGTTAAGGGCGCCGAGGGCGTAACTGATGAGGAAAAGCAGGCGAGCAAATCCGGCACCGCAGCCGACGGCGATCAGCTTGCTGCAGGCGCATCGGCCGCAGATGGCACCGAGATTGCCGGCGAGCCGAAGGATGCGGTTGAAGCCGTAGCTGTGTCTTCCGAATCCCCTGATGCGGCCGACGCTGCCGCCGAGCTCGCTGAGCCCGCAGAATCTGCCGAATCTGCCGAGCCCGCAGAGCCCGCCGACGAAGAGGCGGATGCCTAGCATGCGCATCACGCCATCCATACGGCATACGGTCGCATCGGCGCTGGTTGTCGTTGCGCTTCTTCTTGCTGCGGCACCGCAGGCATGGGCAGATATGGGCTCGTCGTCGATGTCGATGGGGTCTTCTTCTGCCGCGTCATCCTCGCAGGCCGATGACGACGCGACCGAGCAGCTTGGCCTAATGCCTAGACTCTTCAAGCTCATGGGCGCAAGTTATGCCGCCACCGACGATTCTCAGCTTCCGACCGAGGAAGTCGGCGCGGTGTTCCCGAATTTGCTCTCCATTGCCACGACGCCGAAATCCATCAGCACCGGCATCGAATGCCATATGGATGAGGTATGCGGCTACGATCCGTGCACATGCGGCAAGCCCGATGCTTGGGGCCATTGCGCTTGCGGCGGGTTTCGCGATGTGACCCCGACGGTGAGCATATCCGTGGACGATCCTTCGGTGGCGCAGGTCGTGACGGCGTTCGGGAATACCTGGATCGTGCCGCTTTCCGCAGGCACGACCACCGTTTCCATTACCGCCGAGCTGATTCATTACAAGACCGCGACGTATTCGTTTCAGGTGAGCGTGCTGCCGTTTGGAGCCCTTGACGGGCTGCTTATCCTCGCCGCCCTGCTCACGGTTGCCGCGCTTGCCGTCGGCATCGCCTTCGGCGTGCGCGCGCTTGCGCGCCTATGCCGCCGCGCGCTTGCCACCCGAGCCCGTTGGGCCGATCGGGCATCGCAGTTGAAGGAGGAATTTCCCTTGACGTGGAAAGCCAAGCTTGCGTCCGAAAAGTACGCTCGAAAACATAAGGGACGCAACCGCAGCGTTCGCGTTCGGTCCCCGTTCTTGCATGATTTCCTGTTCAGCATGCGCGGCGCTTCGGTGACGCTCGTGGGCGCCCTCGTGCTGTTCTGCGTGCTGGTTCCGGTTTCGACCTGCGCCGTTTCGGATATGTCGGTCTTCAACGTGAACTATACGCATGAGCAGCTGAAATATCAGCTATATGCCCAAAGCTTGGCGCCGCTCGTCGATGCTGCGGCCGTCGCCTTCGGCGGCGTGTTGGGCATTGTGCTGTTTAAATTTCTGTTGGTGAAGCGCGCCACGACGGCATTCTTCTCGGTCGGTCTTTCCCGCGTGAAGCTGTATCTGGCCCGTGCGGCCGCTGCGATAGTGAGCATCATCGTCGGTATCGGCATCCCGTTCGCCATTTCGCTGGCGCTCAACATCGCGGCGCTTGGCGTCTACGAGGGCCAGCTGTATGAATTCTTCTATACGACCTGCGGTTATATCGTCGTCGCCCTTGTCGCCTTCTCTCTTACGTCCATCGCCGTTATGTGCGCGGGCACTTTGTTCGAGACGTGCGCGTTTTCCGTTGCGCTGCTCGGTGGCGTGACGGCCGTGCTGTGGGGTTTGGGCGTGCTGACCGAGTATTTGCTTGTCGGAAATGCGTCCGGTGCTGTGCTTTACGGTCAATCGACCCAGATTGCGCCCTCTCTGCTGGATTCGTATTCGTGGGCGAACCCGCTGCTGTTCTTCGCGAACGAGGGTGCGAGCCATCAGTTCTTCAAGGCGCTCCATCCGGTTTATTACCCGCAGCTGGGCGATTGGCGCCTGATACTTGCATGGTTTGCGGTCTTTTTGCTGCTCGCCGCCGCAGGCGCTGCGCTCTTGTGCGCCCGTCGTGGCGAACAAGCCGAAATGGCCGGCAAGTCTCCCGTCATGACCATCGTTTGCGTGGCCCTTTTCGGGCTTGCTGCCTTCGCCTGCGCCGTCAGGCTTTTGGGCGACGTCGATATCGCTGTCGCGCTCGTGGTCGCCGGCGTGCTGTTCGTGCTCGTTTCGCTTGCATTGCTGTTCGGCCCGTTGCGCGGCCGTACGCGCCGCGGCGTGACGCTTGCATGCGTGGGCGGCGAACTGGTCGCGATGGCCGCCCTCGCCGGCATTATCGGCACGGGCGCATTCGGTTTCGCTTCTTACATTCCCGCTTCCGATCAGGTTGAAAGTGTCGAGGTTTCCTACAACGGCTCTCCAAGTTACCTGACCGAAGGGTTTTCGGGCGTATCCGGCGGGGCGTCGTATTACTACACCTCCTACCGCACGTATTCCCAGGAATCGTCCATCGACATCGTTCGCTCGCTGCATAGCCAGCTTGTTGACTCGGCTCGCGCAACCCGCCAGACCGACTATGAGAACTTCGAGGCCAGCGTCGTACCCTATGACGTGGTGCTTCGTTATCGCATGAAGGATGGAAGCGAAGTCGTTCGCTATTATTCCCAAGCGACCGTTGGCGAGCTTTCGGCCATGCTTGCGCTTGATAACGACGAGCACACGCACGATTTGGAAAACGCCGTCATCACCGGCGGCACCGACGGCTTGTCCGATGACGAGCGGTCGGCGCTTTCAAACTCGCCATCGTATAACGCTTATCGCAGCGGGTACATTTACGCAGCCGATGGTGCTTTGAACAAAATTATGCAGGTGACATGCACGGACGAGGATCGTGCGGACCTTTTGCGCGCGCTTTCCAGTGACCTTGCGAATCTTAACGCTTCAGAGCGCTATAACCCGACGAAGGCCACTAAGGTGTGCTTGATGTTCACGATGTCACCGGAATTGGATGTCTCATCGTTTGGGTATTCCTTCAGCAATGCGGTGTCCTACATCACCGAGGACTGGACCGAAACGATGGCGTGGCTTCAGTCGCACGGCGTCATCGATCAGCTCGGCAGCACCCTCGATGCGCGCGTGATCGAGCAGCTGACGTTCCAGCTTGATGACCCGTATTCGTCTATCAACAAGGTCACCCAGCCGGTGAGCCGCTATTTCATGTCGTACCGCAGCGAGACCTCGGGCTTGTTCTGGATCACGCAGGATTACGGTTCGCTTAAGGTCGTGGAAGACCAGCAGCGCATTTCCGAGGTGCTGCCGAATTTGCGCACCGGGTGCTATATGGCCGGCGGCTATTTCGTCCAGGCGAAGTTGCGCGGCATCGAATCGTATGTGTATTTCTACCTGCCGGCCGATTTGGCGCCGTCGTATCTGTAGGGGGGCAAGCATGATAGAGGTTTGCAGCGTCACGAAAAGCTTCGGGTCCTTTACCGCCCTTGAGGACATCACCCTTGATGTTCAGAATGGTCAGGTTTACGGGCTGGTCGGATACAACGGGGCAGGCAAGACCACGCTTCTGAAGATCATCGCCGGCGTGTACAAGCCCGATGCGGGTACGGTGCGCATCGATGGCATCGCCATGCACGACGACCGTTCCAGTCACGACTCGCTGTTCATCGTCGCCGACGAGCCGTATTTCCTTGCGCAGGCCACCCCTGAGACCATGCGGTCTTTCTATCGGGGCTATTACCCGAACTGGTCTGACGATGTGTACGAACGCATGCTCGCGCTGTTCGGTTTGGACCCCTCGGCGAAAATAGCCGGTTTCTCAAAGGGAATGCAGCGGCAGCTCGGTATTTTGCTGGGGTTCGCCACCGGCGCTCGCACCATGCTGCTAGACGAAAGCTTCGATGGCTTGGACCTGGGGAAGCGGAACTTGCTGAAACGTCTTTTGCGGCAGTATGCCCGCGAGCGCGATGCCGCCGTGGTGCTGAGCTCCCATAATCTTCGTGAACTTGAGGATGCGGCGGATCACCTGGGAATGATCAAGGGGTGCAAGCTGGTTTTCGACGGCTCGGTGAAGTCGGTGCACGAGCGCTACCCCGGTGCCTCTTTGGAGGAGATTTTCCTTTCGGAGGGCGGCAACGTTGTGGAGGATATCGATGGTATCTTCTCGTAGGGAAATTCGTCGCTTCCTGCCTAGCGCGCCGGCTGCGCTCGCGGCCGTTGCGTGCTGCGCGATGGCGCTGTGCTTTGCCTGTTGCTTGCTTGCACCTAAAGTCGCCCATGCCGCCGAAGGAACCCCCGTCGTTAGCGTCACCAGCGTAAACGTTGGTCTGTTTGGCATCGGCTCGACGTCGTCGCTTTCCGAATCGGCCTGCAACATGACGTTGCCTCGCTTTGCCCCGAGCGTGCTTTCCCCGGCATTCACCCCTGAAGTCATCCAGGTCGGCAAAGACTGCGGAATGGATTGGATGTGCGGCATCACCCCGTGCTTATGCGGCTCGTCCGACAGTTGGGGCGGATGCTCGTGCAACGGGCTGCAGGACGAGCGCCCAACATACCAGGCAGTTTCCTCCGATGAGGGGGTTGTCAAGGTTGCGAGCGCCATCGGCATGACATGGCTTGTGCCGACGGGCGTCGGGTGCGCCGATGTGACGGTTACGCCCTCTTTGCGGTATCACGATGGCGAATCTGCCGTGATCCATGTTCAAGTCGATGGTTTGCAGGCCGCCGATGCGCTAGTCGCTGGGCTGGTTGCGGTCCTTGTGGCCGCAATCGTCGGCATGGTCGTTTTTGTGCTGCGGAAGAAAGGCAGGTGCGTCAAATGAAGCGTATCGCTATCTTTGCCCTGACGGTGGCGGTCGCGGCCGCCTGTGCCTTTTCCCTTTGTTCGTGTGGTGCGAAGGTCCAGGTGGACGGCCAGTCGCCTTGCGTTGCCGACGTCAAGCTTTCGACCGACAGCCAGATGAGCGAGTCGTCTCAGGCGATTTCGCTTTCTGTCACCTTCGATCAGCAGATAAGCGTCGACGGCGACCCATCGGCCGATTTCAAACTGCTCATCAACGGTAAAGAGCCGGATTCCTCGACGGTGAAGGTGGATGTGCGGTCGAGTGCGAATGCGATCACATTCACGTTGCGACCCTCCGATTCGGCTGCGAAAGGTGCCGGCGCTGGTTCATACTTCGCTATGTACCAGGCGCAGTTTTCCCTTGCCTCGGCGCGGGACGACGGCGCTCTGCCCCATGTGAGCGGGCAGTCCGGCTCAACCGCTGTGCTTCCCGAGGCCGTCAGCGGCACGTTGCCGAGCGGCCTTTCCGTAAACGTCGACTCGCAGCAGGCCGGCACCGCCGATAGCCCCGCGACTGCCGTATTCACGGTTTCGTCGCCGGCGAAGGCTCGCGTGATTACGTGGTTTTCTCCGGATGGCGGCTCGACGGTGCTTTTGAAGCACAACCATTCCTTCGCGCAAAGCTCGACTGACGACTGCGCCGCCGATTTGGCGAAGGTCATCAACGCCGCCGATTGCGGAATCGTCGCGACGGCGAAAGGGTCGCAGGTCACTTTGACGGCGACTAAGGCTGTGGAGGGGCAAGTGATCGACCCGGTTGTGGTCGAGGGCGTTGGCGTTTCCGGCGGCAACTATGACTCTTCGCAGGGGATGGGGGCGTAAATGGGCGCGCTCTTCACTCGTGTAGGCCTCAAGCGCAATGGCGGGCGGGCCGACGGCTGTGGCGGCGCCGGTGTCGATTCGGTTACCGGCAACGGTGGCGGAAATGATTTGCCGGTCGGTGCGGCATCGCGCAAGCGCGGGGCATCTCGCGCGCACAAAGCGAGCGTTCTCGCGGTGCTTGTGCTTGTCGCGGTTGTCGCCTTCCTCCTTTCCGCGACGCTCGGCCGCTACGATATGGATCTTGGCAGGGTCTTATCGTTAATAGCGGGAGCGTTCACCGGGCAGGCAACCGGTGCCGATGCGAACGTGTTCTTCACCATCAGGTTGCCCCGTATCGTCGCTGCGCTCATCGTCGGCGCAGCGCTTTCGGGTGCCGGCTGTGCATTCCAGGGGATTTTCAAAAACCCGATGGTTTCGCCCGATTTGCTCGGCGCTTCAGCGGGAGCATGCTTCGGCGCGGCTCTTGGTATCCTGCTCTCGTTCGGCGGCGTCGGTATGGAAGTTTGCGCGTTCGCCATGGGCATCATCGCCGTTGCGGCAAGCTACGCGTTGTCGTCGGTTATCGGAAGGCGCATGGGCGGCGTTTTGGTGCTTGTTCTTTCGGGTTTGGTCGTGGGTAACCTTTTCCAAGCATTCACCTCCGGCGTGAAATTTCTGGCCGATCCTAATTC
>CAVBPP010000120.1:0-17088 GCA_963597295.1 Paratractidigestivibacter sp.
GCCTCAGCCTCGGCGTTACCAGAAACGCTACCCGGCTTCACCACGGAAATGTCGCCCGTGAACTTCACGTAGCGCTGGCTCTGCTGATTGAACGACGCAATGCGGTGGCGCACCAGCTGATGCGTGAGCGCGCGAGAAACGCCGTCGATGGCGAAGGTGTAGCTCGCGTGCTCGAGCGTGCTGAAATGGCCCGACGACATGATGGTCGAAAGCACGCTCTGCACGCGCTCGGGCGGCATGGTCTCCATCAGCTCGGCAGCGCCGACCGGCGCGTAGCACAGACGCGCAGCCGTCGCGATGGCGCGCTCGGGGTCAGGCGTGTGGTAAAGCAGCTCGACATTCATGGGGAACTCCTCGTCTTGGAAAAATCGCCCAGCAGGCGCACACGGCGGCGGGCAATCGGATACTATGCTCTGTATCGAATATACCCAATGTTCGCCGCAAAACATCAGGGGGAACGTCAGATGATCGAAAACAACATGCGACCGTTCGGGGCCAACGCAAGCAGCGTCGCCGGCAACGCAGGGCCGCACAGCAGTAAGAGCTCAAGCCATCGCGCCCCCGGCGGCAAAAATCCAAGCACCGCCAACGCGGCAGCCCAACAAAACCCGCCTGCCCCACTGCTTACCACCACCGACTGGGGCGAGGAGTGGAAAACGCTGCAGGCATACCGCCGCAAGCCCGACGACCCCTCCTACTGGAACGGCCGCGCGCATGACTTCCCCGCCGACACGAAAGTCGGCCCCTACGCGAAGCGCTTCCTGGAGCTCGCCGACATCAAACCCGGCGAAACCGTTTTCGACATGGGATGCGGAACCGGGGCGCTCGCGCTGCCGCTTGGGCTTGCGGGCCACAAGGTGGTCGCGGCCGATTTCTCGCAGAACATGCTCGACCGCATGAGCAACGTCATGACCGCAGCCGGCGTGAAAACCGTATTCCCCAAGCTTATGAGCTGGGACGAAGACTGGGCAGCGAAGGGCGTGCGCACCGGCATGGTCGACGTGTGCGTAGCGTCGCGTTCCATCGCCACGGCCGACATGCGCGACAGCCTGCTGCGCCTGACCGACGTGGCGCGCCGACGCGTCTGCATCACGCTGACCACCGGCAGCTCGCCGCGCACCGACGAGCGGATCATCGCCGAGCTCGGCCTAGCAGACACCCTCTGCCGCGATTACCTGTACGCCATAAACATCCTAGCCAACGAGGGAATTCTGCCGCAGGTCGACTACATTCGCTCGACCCGCTTCGACACCTTCGCCGACAAGCAAGAGGCCGCAGCCAGCCTGCAGCGCATGATCGACTCGGTGGCAAGCGACCCCGCTGCGGCAGCCAAACGCGAAGCGGCCACCAAGCGGCTAGATGCTTGGCTCAACGACAACCTGATAGAAAACGAAACCGTCGGCGAACCCGACGTTCACGGCTTTCCGCAAAAAGCCTACCGACTCGCAAAGCCCCGTGTAATCACCTGGGCTTTCATCGCCTGGGACAAATAAACGGCACGAAACAGCAAAGCAGCCGCCCCCCAGCCTTAGCGGGAGCGGCTGCCCAAAGCCTAAAACAAACGAAAGAACCGCCGCGGCAGCGGCAAGCACCTGGCGGCCGCTATCGTAAGCCGCTCAAACGTCGCTGTCTACGCAACCTGCGTCTTCGGCGCGTACTTCTTAGAGGTCTCGCCGAAGAACACCTCGTACCAGCACAGGAAGCAGTACACGTTCCAGATGCGCATCATCTTCAGCTTGCTGCGACCCTCCTGCGTGGCAAAATCGGCGCTGCGATGGTCGTCGAGCATCTTCATCAGGTAATCCACGTTGAAGAACTCATGCGCGGCCTTGCTGGTGAAGGCCTCCTTGATGCGCTCGTAGTACAGGTCGGTCTGCAGCCACACGGTCAGCGGCGTGATGAACGGCTGCTTGGGCATGTCGGCCACCTTCTGCGGGAAGCCCAGGTGCGCGGCGGCGCGGCGCAGTGCGTACTTCGAATGCTCGTCGGTCACGCGGCAGTTCGTCGGAAGCTGCAGCGCCACGTCCAAAACCTTCTTGTCAAGGAAGGGAACGCGCAGCTCAAGCGAATGCGCCATCGACATGCGGTCGGCCTTCAGGCAGATGTCATAGGGCATGTACGACACCATGTCCACGTACTGAGTCTGCGTGATCACGTCGCCGTTCTGCGTCTGCTTCTCGGCCTCATCGAAATGCGGACGCGCCCACTCCCACGGTTTGCAGGGGCCGTCGTAGTCCTTCAGCACATTGGGCACCTCGTCCCACATGTAGTTCATGCAGGCGCGCTGATAGCTCTTCTCCGGGCCGCCCGAGCCGCGCATGGCGAAATGGCGCCCGTGGAACGGCGGCAGCTTCTCGGCCACCGCACCGCCGGCGGCGCGCAGCGGGCGCGGCACCTTGAAGTACTTCGAGAACTCGTACTGGTCGTGGTAAATCCAGTAGCCGCCGAACAGCTCGTCGGCGCCCTCGCCGGACTGCACGACCTTCACGTCCTTGGCGGCAAGCTGGCTCACGAAGAACAGCGGAATGGCCGACGGAGCGCCGAGCGGCTCGTCCATGTGGTACTGCTCGGTGGGCACGACGTCCAGGAATTCCTTGGCCGTGACCTGCACGTCCTTGTTCGCAAGCCCCGCCCATTCGGCAAAAGCGTGCGCATCTTTCAGCTCGTCGAGCTTGATCTTGAAGCCGGCGTTCTCGGCCTTGTCGCGCTGCTCCTCGCTGCCGGTGATGTCGTAGCCGACCGAGTACGTCTGCACGCCCTCCTCGTGGTGCTGGCCCATGCAGAACGCGGCCAGCGAGCTGTCGATGCCGCCGGACAGGAAGCTGCCGATTTCCACGTCGGCGATCTCATGCGCGCGCACGGACTCGTCGAACGTGTCCTTAATGATGTCGGCCCATTCCTCAAGGCTCTTCGATTCGTCGATCTTATAGGTGATCTTGTAGAAGCATTCGATGGAAAGCTCGCCGTCCTTGAAGGTGATGAAATGGCCGGGCAGCAGCTTATGCACGTCCTTGAACATGGTCTGCGAGTCGTTCAGATACTCGAAGCACAAATACTGCGGCAGGGCCTCGCGGTTGAGCTCCTTTTTGAAGCGCGGGTGCGCCAGAAACGACTTGATCTCGCTGCCGTAGATCAGGCGCTTGCCGTCATGCTGGTAGTACATGGGCTTAATGCCGAAGATGTCGCGGGCGCAGACCAGCTGCTTCTGCTTGTCGTCCCAGATGGCAATGGCGAACATGCCGCGCAGGCGCTCGAACACGCCCGTGCCCCACTGCTCGTAGCCGTGCACGATGGTCTCGGTGTCGCCATGCGTCTTGAACTCGTAGCCGGCCGCCTCAAGCTCCTCGCGAAGCTCCGGGAAGTTGTAGATCTCGCCGTTGAACGTGACGGTCACGGTGCCGTCGGCGTTCTGCATGGGCTGGCGGCTGCCCTCAAGGTCGATGATCGAAAGGCGACGGAACCCCATCGCGATATCGTCGGTGACCACATAGCCCTCGTCATCGGGGCCGCGGTGGATAATGCGATCGGCCATGTCCTTGATGACGGCGCGATTGGTTTGCTCATCGAAATCGACGGCGGTGAAACCTACGAATCCGCACATGCGCGAAAACTCCTTCTCTTCGTCGCCCATCGGGCGTTATGCATGCCCTCTATCTTACGATATCGCCGCAGCGTGTGGTCACTTTCCACGAAACACCCGCGCTGCCCGCGCCCGCGACGCCCATATGCGATAATGCAGAGGTTGCAATCATTTCATCGAATCCCTTACAGGAGCCGGTCATGACCGAAACCAACGCAGCCGCCCAATCCGCGGCGCCCACCCCCATAACCAGCGCCGACCAGGTGGCGAAGCTTCTGCAGCCCGTCGTCGTCGGCGGCGACATCCTCGCCTACAGCTACGTGCGCGAGCTGCACCGCGCCTTCGGCATCACGCGCACCATCGTGCTAGCCACGCAGGACATCAAGATGCTCTCGTCGAGCAACTTCACCGATTATCGCTTGGAGCCGAATATCCACGAGCAGGAAGGCCTCTACGAAGCGCTCGAGCGCCTGGCCGCCGAAATCCATGCGGAAGCGCCCGAGAAGACGCTGCTGCTGCTCGGCTGCGACGACTGCCACGCGCGCATGATCTCGCAGGGCAAAGATCGCCTTGCCGCCGCGGGCTACGTCACACCCTACATAGACTTTAGCCTGCTCGACGACATCACGCAGAAGCGCCGCTTCTACGAAATCTGCGAGGAAATCGGCGTTCCCTACCCGACGACCTGGTACTTCGACTGCGGAAACGGCCCCGACGACTTGAACTACGGAAAGTTCAAATACCCGCTCATCGCCAAGCCGTCGAACTCCGCGCAGTTCCAAGACGCCGAGCCCACCATCGCCGGTTGGCGCAAAATTTACGAGATTGACTCGGCCGAGGAACTGAAGCAGGTTTGGCATTCCATCCGCAAATCGGATTACAACAATCTGCTGGTCATCCAGGACTTCATCCCCGGCGGCGACGACGCCATCCGCACACTCACCACGTTCTCGGACGCCGAGGGCAACATGCGCGTCGTGTCCGGCGGCGTCGTGTGCCTGCAGGACCACGACCCCACCGCCATCGGCAACCCGCTCGCCATCATGGGCGAGCGCGAGCAGGCCATCATCGACGGAGCACGCAAGTTCCTCAAGCGCACGAAATATCGCGGCTTCGCGAACTTCGACATCAAGTACGACTCACGCGACGGCTCGTTCCGCTTCTTCGAGGTGAACACCCGCTGCGGGCGCAACACCTACTACATGAGCTTGGGCGGCCGCAACTTCGCCGAGATCATCGTGCAGGAATTCGTCATGGGTCAGGTTGTGCCCGAGGGCGAAGCGTACGACCCGTTCCTATATTGCTGCGTGCCGGCTTACGTGCTGAAGCGCTCCATGGACAACAAGGAACGCCTAAAACAGGCGCTCAAGGCGCTCAGCGCCACCAAGGAGCCCTATCCGCTGCATTACGGCCCCGATTCCTTCGCGCACAACATGTGGGCGAAGATCATGCACATCAATCAGATCCGCAAGTTCAAGAAGTTCTACTGGGACACCGACGGCAAGCAGCTGAAGTAGCCGTTTATCCCCGAAACCGTAAAACCACTTCCATGCAAGCGAAGGGCGACTCAGACGAGTCGCCCTTATTCGTATACATCGAATCGTTCGTTTTCGATTCGCTAACTGCAAGTCCGCGCGCTGCACTGCTCAACAAACGGCAGGCGAATCGAACCGGGGGCCCACGCATCGCCATAAGCTCCGGCAAGCACGCAACTTATCGACCGCCGCCAAAGCGAAATGCGAGTCCATACTCTCGAACGGCCTCGCTCGCATATCGGCCAATCACGAAACAGGGCGTCTGTGGCCAGGTTCAGTCGTGATAATCTGCGGCCCGTCCTCGGTGATGGCGACCATCTTCTCGAAATGTGCGCTCGGCCTTCCGTCGCGCGTACAGACCAGCCAACCATCGTTTCCCTGGCGAATCTTACGCGTCCCTGCGTTGATCATGGGCTCGATGGCGAGCACCATGCCAACCTCAAGCTTCAGCCCGAAATGCTTGCGGCCGTAATTCGGCACCATGGGTTCCTCGTGCATGTCATGCCCCACGCCATGCCCGACGAATTCGCGCACGACGCCGTACCCTTCGGCCTCCGCGATCGATTGAACCGCATGCCCGATAGCCCCCAAACGGTGCCCAGCCTGAGCCGCTTCTAGGCCCGCCCACATGCATTTCTCCGTCACTTGCAGCAGTTTCTTCTTCTCGTCGGAAATTTTGCCGACGGGGAACGTCCAAGCATTGTCGCCGACCCAACCATCCACGGTAGCTCCGGTATCTATGGAGATGATATCCCCCGATCGCAGCACAACATCCTTCGAGGGGATGCCATGAATGATCTGGTCATTCACCGATGCGCAAATGGACCCGGGGAAACCCTGATATCCCTTGAACGCCGGAATTCCCTCATGCTCGCGGATATACGTTTCGACGAATTCGTCAAGCTCCAGCGTCGAAACGCCCGGACGCACCAGCTCGCCGACCTTCCGCAGCACTTCCGCCGAAAGCCTTCCGGCTTCCATCATGGCCTCGATTTCCCCTTGAGATTTCAATACAACGCCCATGGCGCAACACCTTTCACTCGCTGCACCCAGTATACGACAGCAAGCCCCTTGCCGCTCACCGGCGTTCTCGCGCACTTGACGCATCGGCCAACGCCTCTTACCGCCTATTCTTCCACCTTGCGCCCAATAGGTAAGAAAATCGAAACATTCAAGTGTTAGTTTGTCCTCGTAATAACGGTAACTACACCAATCGTTTAAGCACACAGAAGGAGCAGTCAAAACCATGGAGAACCTCGGTTACTACAACGGCAAGTTCGGCCCGCTTGACGAGATGACCATTCCGATGAACGACCGCGTTTGCTGGTTTGGCGACGGCGTCTACGATGCCGGCCCGGCCCGCAACTACAACATCTTCGCCATCGACGAGCACATCGATCGCTTCTTCAACAGCGCGAGCATGCTCGAGATCGAGATGCCCTGCACCAAGCAAGAGCTCAAAGACCTGCTGAACAAGCTCGTTCACGAAGTGGACACGGGCGATCTGTTCGTGTACTACCAGGTAACGCGCGGCACAGGCATCCGCGATCACGCCTTCACCTCCGGCCCGGGCAACCTTTGGGTCATGCTCAAGCCCGCCACCATATCCGAAGGCCTCGAGCCCATCAAGCTGATCACCACCGAGGACAAGCGCTTCTATTACTGCAACATCAAGACGCTGAACCTGATTCCGTCTTGCCTTGCCACCGAACGCGCCAAGCGCGCCGGTTGCCAAGAATCGGTCTTCTACCGCCCCGGCGGCCGCGTCACGGAATGCGCGCACTCCAACGTGCACATCCTGCAGAACGGCACGCTGCGCACCGCCCCCACCGACAACCTGATCCTTCCCGGCATCGCCCGCAAGCACCTGATCAAGGCCGCGAACGAGAACGGCATCCCTGTTCTCGAAGAGGCCTTCACGCTTGACGAACTTTTCGCTGCCGACGAGGTTCTGGTCACTAGCTCGTCGAACCTATGCCTGCACGCCAATGAAATCGACGGCAAGCCGGTCGGCGGCAAAGATCCCGAAACGCTCGAAAAGCTGCGCTCGACCGTCCTCAACGAATTCAAAACCGCAACGGAGTAAAGGCTTTCGAAATGTCCCTCCAAACGTTCGAAATAGGCTCACCTGACCCGCAACGAACGGAAATCCGCACTATCGAAGATGCGATTTTGCAGCAGTCCCATCGCGGCATGACGAAGCTTGCGAGCGCCCTGCCCGCCGACTTCTGCCACGAGGCTGCACGCGAGATTCTATCGTGGGAACGAGGTACGGTTTTTCTGACGACCGGCTTCTTTGTCAACGGATTCCCCGAGACGGACGGCCCCGCAGGGACCATGGTTGTCGCGAACGCGCTCGCCGAACTTGGATTCAGCCCCATCATCATCGCTGAGCCTTTCGCCCGTGCGTATTTCGCCGACTGCAATGCCGGCGTGATGGCTGTGCAGAAAAGTTTCACCGTCGACCACTACCGGAACATGATCGACGCGTTCAAACCCGTAGGCCTTATCTCAATCGAACGCTGCGGTCGCAACCATGACGGCGACTACCTGAATATGCGAGGAAAGTCCGTCAGCCAGCTCACCAGCAGCGTCGATGACATGTTCCTGATGGCAAAGGGAAACATTCCCACTATCGGCATTGGCGACGGCGGCAACGAAATCGGCATGGGAGCACTTCTGAACGAAATTGACGCTATGCTCGAAATCGATCCTTGCGTCGTGCCCGTTGATAAGATCATCGTAGCCTCGGTCTCCAACTGGGGCGCATACGGACTAGCCGCATGCCTCGAAGAAATCTCCGGCAAATTACTCCTGCCCACTTGGGAAGAGCTGAAGTCCTTCCTCGACTATACGGTAAGCATCGGCAGCGTGGACGGTGTAAACGGTGATAACGTCGCCACCGTCGACGGATACGACATCTCCGTTAGCAAAAACGTCTACGAGCACATCCTCTCACTAGCATCCGCCAACGTCGGAACAGCCAAACTCGCCGCATCCGCATAGCGCGAAAATAGACACCAACGACTCGCTCGACCTCATCCGCCTCCCGCTCCCTTAAACATCAGAAGCGGGAGGCTTTTTTATCCCCTCTCAAGCTGGCATACGGAAACGTCAGAATCCAGACACACTTTCTGTCCGAGCGGAAAAGTCGATTCGCTTGACTTTTCGCATAAAAAACGGGCATTGACCTGCGTCAATACCCGAAATCAAACACACTTCTTGTCCCATAAGCCACAATGGTCCTCGAAGTCCCCCGTACGCAAAAAAGGGCGACCCAATCGGGTCGCCCTTGTGCTGCAAATGGCTGAGATGCTTATTCGGCAGCAGCGGTGTAGTTCTTCGTGACAGAAGAATCAATGGCAATGCCAGGAGTCATGGTGCCGGAGACGCTGACGGACTTGACGTACTTGCCCTTAGCGGCAGCAGGCTTCATGCGCAGGATCTCGTCGTACACGGTGCCATAGTTCTCGGCGAGCTTCTCAGCGGAGAAGGAAGCCTTACCAATGATGACGTGGCAGATGCCGTAACGGTCAGCGCGATACTCCACGCGGCCGCCCTTCAGAGCCTTGATGGCCTCGGCAACGTTCGGAGTAACGGTGCCCAGCTTGGGGTTCGGCATAAGACCACGGGGGCCCAGGATCTTACCCAGACGACCAACCTTGCCCATCTGATCGGGCGTGGCAACAGCGGCGTCGAAGTTGAACTCGCCAGCCTGAATCTGAGCGGTCAGCTCCTCGGTGCCGACGATGTCGGCGCCAGCCTCGCGAGCGGCGTCGGCAGCGGCGCCCTCAGCGAACACAGCGACGCGAACAGTCTTACCAGAACCGTTCGGCAGCGAAACGGTGCCGCGCAGCTGCTGGTCAGCCTGACGGGTGTCGATGCCCAGACGGAAGTGAGCCTCAACGGTCTGGTCGAACTTCGTGTTGCAGATCTCATTGATCAGCTTGAAGGCCTCGAGCGGAGCGTAGGTACCCTCGCCGATCTTCTCAACTGCGGCGCGATAGGCCTTGGATTTCTTTGCCATGATAGTTTCCTTTCGTGGTTCGTAGCGAGCGAGCGCGAGCTTCTATTCGTGTCGCTCTTCCACTCGATAATTAACGTTGCTGATAAATCAGCGGGAAGCCTTAGGCCTCGCCCTTCAGGACGGCGGCAAGCTTCTTGGAAGG
The DNA here is from genome assembly GCA_963597295.1 of Paratractidigestivibacter sp. GTDB lineage: Bacteria > Actinomycetota > Coriobacteriia > Coriobacteriales > Eggerthellaceae > Senegalimassilia. The sequence continues at coordinate 9,285 of CAVBPP010000120.1, forward strand.
CACGTAGGTCTTCTTCATCTCAATGCCCTCAACGCGCACGCCCATGGAGCGAGCAGTGCCGGCAACGATGCGCATGGCGGCATCGATGTCGTTGGCGTTCAGGTCGGGCATCTTGATCTCGGCGATCTCACGCAGCTGATCCTGCGTCAGCGTGCCGACAAACTTCAGCTGCGGAATGCCGGAAGCGGACTTCAGGCCCAGCTTTTCCTTGATGAGCACAGCCGCGGGCGGGGTCTTGCAGATGAAGTCGAAGGACTTGTCCTCGTAGACGGTGATCTCAACGGGGATGATGGTGCCCTTCTGCTCAGCAGTCTGGGCGTTGAACGCCTGGCAGAACTGCATGATGTTGACACCCTGCGCACCCAGCGCGGGGCCAACCGGAGGGGCCGGGTTCGCAGCGCCAGCAGGAATCTGCAGCTTGACGAAGCCCGTAACTTTCTTCTCAGCCATTGTTTTAAACCTTTCGAAGTACGTACATACTTATCTAAAAGACGCCACGGGGAATGAGAAGCCCCGGTCCACGCGGGCACGCCCAGAAAACGTCTTCAAGAACAAAATTAGATGCAGGCCACCTGATCGAAGGACAGCTCCACCGGCGTCTCGCGGCCAAAGATGGAAACCATGACCTTAACCTTGCCGGCCTCAGGCGAAACCTCAGAGACGACGCCATCGAACTCAGCGAGCGGTCCGGAAACAACCTTAACCGCCTGACCAACCTCAAGGTTCGTCGAGGTTTTCTTCGGTGCCTCGTGGCTCGTGCGCTTCATGATCTTATTGTACTCATCGCGCGTGAGCGGGGCTGGATTGCCATCGGCGCCAACGAAACCGGTAACGCCAGGAGTGTTGCGAACCGCAGCCCAGCTACGATCGTCCAGCTCCATACGGACCAGAACGTAACCGGGAAGAACCTTCTTCTCGCTCTCCACACGGCGCCCGCCCTCTTTAAGCTCGGTAACGGTCTCCGTGGGAATCTGAATAGCGAAGACATTGTTCTCAAGACCCATGGTTTCAATACGGGTCTCAAGGTTATTCTTCACCTTGTTCTCATACCCAGAATAGGTGTGAAGGACATACCACTTCTTAGACATGGATTAAGCCCCCAGACCGGACACGCCGTACAGAATCGGAGTGATGATGGCGTTATCCAGAACGGCAACATAAACGCCGAAGAACAGCAAAGCCACCACAACGACAAGGCTCCAACGAGCCACATCCTGCTTAGACGGCCACGTAACGCGCTTCATCTCAGAACGAACGTCCTTCAAAAACTGGAAACGAGCCTTCTTCGGCTTGGCTGCTTCCTTCTTCTCAGACTTAGCCTGCTTGGCCTCGGACTTCGAACCTTCGTCGGAACTTTTGCCGAACAGCTTCTTCTTCGGAGCCTCAGTTGCCTCCGTCGCCTCGACAACCTCAGTCGAAGCTTCTTCTGCTGCACGAGCCTCTTTACGGGCCTGGCGGGCCGCAGAAGCCTTTGCGCGCTGAGTCTTTGATTTCTTAGCCATCTGATTCCTTCTTGGGATCGATTTCCTCTTAACGCCAAACAAGCAGCCTGGCATCAAGCTGCTACTATAGCAACCTGATTACAAGCTGCTCGCTAATCGAGCTGGCAGGCCAGGAGGGACTCGAACCCCCAACATGCGGTTTTGGAGACCGCCGCTCTACCAATTGGAGCTACTGGCCTATGCCCGTGCTAACCCTTGAAACCTAACGAGTTTCCTTATGCAGCGTGTGCTTACGGCACCACTTGCAGTACTTCTTCAACTCAATACGGTCAGGGTTGTTCTGCTTGTTCTTCTTGGTCGTGTAATTACGGCGCTTGCACTCCGTACACGCCAAGGTAACCATCGTGCGCATGAACTCTCCTTATGTGCCGTCGTCAAACAAGCTTGAACACATACACATGAACCTCAGTAAAGGGGGCCCGCCCAAAAGAACGGGCCCCCTTTATGCACAGCAGCTATAGCTTAACTACAAGCTATTTGATGATCTTGGTCACACGACCGGAGCCAACGGTGCGGCCACCCTCGCGGATAGCGAAGCGCAGGCCGTCTTCCATGGCGACGGGGTGAATCAGCTGAGCGGTGATGGTGACGTTGTCGCCAGGCATAACCATCTCAGTGCCCTCGGGCAGGTGCGCAACACCGGTGATGTCGGTGGTGCGGAAGTAGAACTGCGGACGATAGCCGTCGAAGAACGGCGTGTGGCGGCCGCCCTCTTCCTTCGTCAGGATGTAGACCTGACCCTCGAAGTCAGAGTGCGGAGTCACGCTGCCGGGCTTGCAGAGAACCTGGCCACGCTCGATGTCCTCGCGCTTGATGCCGCGCAGCAGGCAACCGATGTTGTCGCCAGCCTGAGCCTCGTCGAGCAGCTTACGGAACATCTCGATGCCGGTGCAGGTCGTAGTCTGCGTTTCCTTGATGCCGACGATCTCCAGCGGGTCGTTGACGTGCAGAACGCCACGCTCAACACGGCCGGTAGCAACGGTGCCACGACCGGTGATGGTCATGGTGTCCTCGACAGCCATCAGGAACGGCTTGTCAACGTCGCGCTCGGGAGTCGGGATGTAATCATCAACGGCGTCCATGAGCTCCCAGACCTTAGCCTGCCACTCAGCGTCGCCTTCCAGAGCCTTCAGAGCAGAGCCCTTGATGATCGGCAGATCGTCTCCGGGGAACTCGTACTCGTTGAGCAGCTCGCGGGTCTCCATCTCGACGAGCTCGATGAGCTCCTCGTCGTCGACCATGTCGCACTTGTTCAGGAAGACCACGATGTAGGGCACGCCGACCTGACGAGCGAGCAGAATGTGCTCGCGAGTCTGAGCCATGGGGCCGTCGGTAGCAGCGATAACCAGGATAGCGCCGTCCATCTGGGCAGCACCGGTAATCATGTTCTTAACGTAGTCGGCGTGGCCGGGGCAGTCGACGTGAGCATAGTGACGCTTGTCGGTCTCATACTCGATGTGAGCAATGGAGATCGTGATGCCGCGCTCGCGCTCCTCGGGAGCCTTGTCGATGTCCTCGAAAGCCGTGAAGTCTGCGGTGGCCGTGCCATGAGAGCCGTCGTTGCTGGACAGCGTCTTGGAAATAGCGGCGGTCAGCGTAGTCTTACCATGGTCAACGTGACCGATCGTACCGATGTTAACATGGGGCTTGGTACGCTCGAACTTCTCCTTAGCCATGTGTCATCCTCCTTATTAAGGATCGCTTTTCGCGAAACGAAACTAAAAGAAAGCGTCCGACAAAGCGGACGCAGTGTAAATATGGTAGCGGTGACTGGATTTGAACCAGTGACGCCACGGGTATGAACCGTGTGCTCTGACCAACTGAGCTACACCGCCGTGAAAACTGGAGCCTGCGATCGGACTTGAACCGACGACCTCATCCTTACCAAGGATGTGCTCTACCATCTGAGCTACACAGGCGAAAAATGGTGGGCGCGCTAGGATTCGAACCTAGGTAGACAGAGTCAACGGGTTTACAGCCCGTCCCCTTTAACCACTCGGGCACACGCCCATGTTTCGCTGCTTAATTCATGTGCATTTATCAAGCTGCCTGCTTGCGGATCGGAAGAACCCGAACGCGCGAGCATTGGAATCATACGCTAGCGAATTTGACGTGTCAACTACTAACACGCCCCCGGGTGTATCTACATCATTCCTTCGCAAGATTGCTTGGTAATCTGTAGCCCGAACTTTTGACTGAACAGCCAAAATGCTTGGCGCTTGAAACCTTAGGGCTCACAACGTTGCCCCGCAAGCGAGGATGTATATTACGGGAACAAAGCGACTTGGGCAACCCCTTCTTCATTTCTTCATGACTAAATTTTTTTGAACGGAATTTGCCCGACCGAAAATGAAAAAAAGGAGGGCCGAAGCCCTCCCCTTGCGGTGCGAAATTAAATGCGATCCTAGAACTGGAGCGCGGCGGTGAAGCCGGCCCAGGACAGGTTGTCGGTGTCGCGGACGTATGCGCCGAATGTTGGGGCATGCACGTAATGCGAACCGCCGTAGCTGACGGCGATGCCGACGTGACCGTAGCGCCACAGCACGTCGCCGGGACGGGCCTCGGACACGGACACGATGTTAGATGCCGCGGCATACTGGGACTCGGACTGATGCGGAAGCGAAACGCCGACCTGGCGGTAGGCCCAGGTGACCAGACCGGAGCAATCGAACGAATCGGGGCCTTCTGCGCCCCACACGTAGGGGCAACCGATGCGTGACATAGCATAGTCGACGACGTTGTCATAGCTGCCAACCGAAGAAGAGCCGCCACCGGAATACACAACGGAGGAGCCGCCATCGGAGGAGCCGCCATCGTAATAATAGGAGCTTCCACCATCTGAATTGGTAGTCGTTGCAGTTGCGGAGGCTGCTGCGGCCTGCTCGGCTGCGGCCTGGGCAGCTGCTGCTGCGGCGGCTGCGGCCTGCTCCTGTTCCAAAAGCTCGCGAGCTTCAGCATCGAGCGAATCGAGCAGGGTCTGGGCCGTGGATACCTTGGTCTGAACTTCCTCGTGGATCTTCTTGGCCTCGGCTGCCTTGTCGGAAGCAATCTTTTCCTGGCGGGAATACTCTTCCTTGGCGGCTTCGAGTTCCTCACGAGCGTTCTTGTTGTCGTCAACGAGGGTAGCGTCGTTAGCGTTGATCTGGTTCAGCAAAGTCCAGTTCTGCGTGAATTCCGCAAACGAGGAAGCTCCGAGCAAGAAGTCGATGAACGTTGTGGAGCCGGAGCGGTACATGCTGCGAGCGCGCGTGCTCAGACGATCTTGAAGGCCCTCGATCTGCTCAGTGGTCTCGTCGATTTTGGTCTGCTGCTCTTCCATGGAGCGCTGGGCAGCTTCCTGCTCGTCAACGGCTGCATAGTAGCTTTCGGCGGCAGTCTCCAGGTCGGACTGCAAGCCGACCAGCTGATTGCGGACGGTATCGGCCTCGGCCTGCTTTTCGGCGGCCGTTTCGGCGAACGCGAACTGCGGGATGACAAGCGACGTGGCGCCAAGCGCGGCGGCGCCGCCTACGAATGCTCGCCTGCTAAGTGCGATTGAATGCTCGCTCATTGAAAAACCTCCCTGATTGAGCACGTGGTGTGTACGGGCAAAAGCAGACTTCATGATAACACGTCTGCACCTAATGCCGGGAAGCAGTGGATAGTATGTTCATAACCCCAGCTAGGACGTTGCGTTTTCGGCTGCATCCGAGCGTTCATCCATATAGCGGTCGAATTCGTCGGTGATGGAGGCGTCGGGTTCGGCCGTGAGTTTCGACACGATGAAAATACAGGCGAGCGAGATGATGAACGCGGGCAGAAGCTCGTAGATGCCGAAGACGCCGCCTAAGGGCTTGATGAGGTTATGCCAGACCACAACAGTGATGGCGCCGCCGAGCATGCCCGCGAGCGCGCCCTGCTTGTTCATGCGGCGCCAATATAGACTGCAGAGCATGAGCGGGCCGAACGAGGCGCCGAGGCCGGCCCAGGCGTAGGAAACGACCTGGAAGATGATAGAGTTCTCGTCGATGGCGATGAGGATGCCGACGACGAGCACGATGAGCAGCGTGATGCGGGACACGATCATGACCTCGCGGTCGGTGGCGTTGCGCTTGAACACGCCGCGGTAGATGTTCTCCGCAACCGACGAGCCGGTGATGAGCAGATAGGACGATGCCGAGGACATGGAGGCGGCCAGGATTCCCGATACCACCACGCCGCACATGAACGCCGGCAGAATGAGCTGGGCGATAACGACGAAAATGTTCTCGGCGGCGGCGTTGGTGCCGAAGTAGACCGGCAGCATCGCGCGGCCGATAAATCCGATGCACAGCGCGCAGATCATCGAGATGATCACCCAAACGATGGCGATAATGCGCGACTGGCGCACCTCCTCGGCCGAGCGGATGGACAGAAAGCGCACGAGCACCTGCGGCATGCCGAAGTAGCCGAGGCCCCAAGCGAGAGTGGAGATGATGGTGATGACTCCGAACTCGGTGGGTTCGCCGAACAGCGGGGTATTGCCGTCTGCGAGCTGCTGGCCGGTTTGCGCATCAAGCAAGGGCGTGGTCCGCGCCGTTCCGTCGAGGAAACCGGGGATGTTCTGCAGGAATTGCACCGTGACGTCGACGCCGCCGACCGAAGCGAGCGAGCCGATGAGCACAACGGCCAGGGCGAAGAACATGAGGCAACCCTGGATGAAGTCGGTGGCCACGACGGACAGGTAGCCGCCGACGAGCGTGTAGGCGAACACGATAACGGCGCCGACGATCATCATGGTGGCGTAATCGATGCCGAACAGCGTGTGGAACAGCTTGCCGCAGGTAACGAAGCAGCTTCCCGTGTACACGCAGAAGAACAGCAGGATGATGAGGGCCGCAACCGTGGAAAGAACGTTCTTCGTGTCATGGAAACGATCGGAGAAGTAGGCCGGCAGGGTGATGGAGCCCGTGACCTCGGAGTAACGTCGCAGGCGCTTCGCCACAAAAAGCCAGTTCAGGTAGGTGCCGATAGCAAGGCCGATGCAGGTCCACAGAGCTTCGGAGGCGCCGTAGAAATATGCGAGACCGGGAATGCCCATTAATAGATAGCCCGACATGTCGGAGGCCTCGGCGGAAAGTGCAGTGAACCACGGACCAACCTTACGGCCGCCGATAAAATATTCGTCAGTAGAAGAATTCGAGCGCTTGGCGTAGGAGAACCCGACGGCAAGGATGACGATGAAATAGATGATCATCGCCAATATGACGAACAGGTCGTTGTTTTCCATTCAGTACCCCTTTAAACCGCTTGCGGATTTCGCTGCCGTTGCCACCGCTGCCGTGGGTGTGGATGGCAAAATGCGAAGATGAGGCGCAGGCGATGATGATTGAAATGCTTTCGTAATTGTGGGCATTATACTTTACCGCAATTGAGCGCGTGATTAATTTTCGACTTGGTAACGCGACAAACGCATGAAAGGAATGCAGATGAGCGGCTATGCGGATTTTTCGACGACGGAACTTGAGGCTGAGCGCCAGGCGCTTTTGCAGGAATACGAGGACTTCAAAGCGAAGGGTTTGGCGCTGAACATGGCTCGCGGCAAGCCGTCGGCGGCGCAGTTGGATTTGAGCATGCCGATGCTGGAGTGCGTGACCGCTGAGACCGGATACGCGGCCGAAGACGGCACCGACTGCCGCAACTACGGCGTGCTGGACGGGCTTCCCGAGGCGAAGCGTCTGATGGCGTCCATGCTTGACGATGATCCTGAGAACGTGGTGGTGTTCGGCACGTCGAGTTTGAACATCATGTACGACACGATGGCCCGCTGCTGGATGTTCGGCACGCTGGGGTCTGCGCCATGGTGCACGTTGCCGCAGGTAAAGTGGCTATGCCCCGCACCCGGTTACGACCGCCACTTCGGTGTGAGCGAGGCATTCGGCATGGAGATGATCCCCGTCGCGATGGGGGCCGACGGACCGGACATGGATGAGGTCGAGCGCCTGGTGGCGGCCGACGATTCGATCAAGGGCATCTGGTGCGTGCCGAAGTATTCGAACCCCGGCGGCGTTACGTATTCCGACGAGGTTGTGCGCAGGCTGGCGTCCATGGAGTGCGCGGCGGCGGATTTTCGCATCTTCTGGGATAACGCCTATGGGATTCACCACCTGTATGACCAGGTGGAACAGCAGGATCAGCTGCTTGACATCCGTACGGCTTGCGAAGAGGCTGGAAACCCCGACCGCTGCTTTAAGTTCGCATCGACGAGCAAGGTGACGTTCCCGGGGGCAGGTATTTCGGCGTTCGCGGCCTCGGCGGCCAACGTTGCCGAGACGAAGAAACGC
>CAVBPP010000121.1:0-16401 GCA_963597295.1 Paratractidigestivibacter sp.
AGCGTATGGTCCACGCTATCGACGTCGGGATATTCGTCCAGCAGGCGGAAACGCGAGGTCACGGGCGCATGCGCGTGCGCTTGTTCAGCGGCGCGGGCCGCGGCGGCCTCCACCGCCTGCTGCTGCTCGGGCGTGCGGCCGTCAATGGGCGCGTCCTCAAGCTTGCCGGCGCTGTTGGCCTGCGCCTTTGCCGCCGCAGCTGCCGCCGCCTCGTCAGGCGACGCCGAAAGCGCGGTCTTCAGCGCGTCCACCAGCGTTTGCGCGATTTCAAGATTCGCGGCGCGCTTGTCCTCGCCGTTGATAAGGTGCCACGGCGCGATGTCGGTATTCGACCCTTCCAGCAGACGATCATAGAGCTTGTAAGCCTCCTCGTAACGGCCGAGCGTCGCGAGCTTATCGTCGTCGACGCGCCACGCTGTCGCCGGATTGTTGCGAAGCTTTGTCAAGCGCTTCTTCTGGCCTTCCTTGGTCACGTGCACGAAGAACTTCACCACGATGTAGCCGTCGTCGACGAGCTGGCGCTCGAACTCGGTCGCGCTCGTGAGGGCCGCGTGCATATCGCTCACATGGCGTTCCTTCGCGGCCTCCTTCACGGCCTTGGCAATGGCGGCCTTGGGGTTCTTCACCTTGCCGTTCTTTAATTTCGCCTCGCTGAACTCGTTGTAAAGCATGTACTGCATGGCCAGGGTATACCAGCCGCGATCGTAGAAGGTGAAGCTGCCGCGCATGCCGAGCGTCTTCCAGAACTGCTGCATCTTCGGGTAAAAGCCGCTCACGCCGTAGCGTGCGCCCGCGAACGATGCCGCGTCCGAAATGTCCAGGTTCTCGGTAACGTGCACGCTCGTCGCGCGCGCATCCAGGTTGTACATCAAATCGGATATGCGGCTACCCTTGCCGGCGCCGTCCCATCCCTCGAACAATATAACCATGCCGACGCCGGCCGAGCGCGCCTGCTGCTGCAGGACCACCAGCTCTTTCATCAGCGCGTCGCGGCGCGGCTTGTAATCTTCCTTCGAAATGCGTTCCCTTGAGAAGTCGACGGTCTCCAGCATTGGGAGTCCTTTCTCTTCGATTGCCCCTAATGAATTCATCCTAGCACAGCACGCCACCGCGACGCAGGCGTTTGCCGACGTTTTCCAAGACGAAACGCCTGAAGGGCCGAAACGTCAACGGAACGTAAAATATTACCGCCCGTCTTGTCGACGAAACCGCAAGCGAGCGCGCCTACCTTACTATTATGCACGCTGTAAAATTGCGGCCTGTAGGCCGCCCGAATAAGGAAAGCATCAACCATATGGGGAAATACGGCGTTATCGACCTGGGGTCGAATACCATCCGTCTCATCGTCTACGACGTGAAAAACGACAAGCTGCAAACCTATAGCTCGAAGAACTTCAAACGCATCGTCAACGAGAAGGAGATGGCGGGGCTTGCCGCCTTCGTCGACGATGGGGCGTTCAGCGTCTCCGGCGTCGAGCGCGCGGCCGGCGTGCTGAAGACGCTCGCCAAGCATGCGGGGTATTTCAACTGCGAAACGCTCAACGTGTTCGCCACCGCCGTCATTCGCAATGCCGTGAACTGCGACGATGTGGTGTCTGCCCTGAAAAAGCGCACCGGGCTGAACATATCGGTGCTCTCGGAGCGCGACGAGGCGCACCTGAGCTTCGTGGGCGCTTCCACCGGCAAGGCCATGGACGCGGGCACGCTCATCGACATCGGCGGCGGATCGACCGAACTTTCGCGCGTCGAGGGCGGGCGCGACTTCGACGACATCAGCATCGGGCAGGGGTCGCTGTCGTCGTTCGCCACCTGCGTCACCGGCGTCATCCCCACCGCAAGCGAGATGGATTCCATCGCAGAAGCCTTCCGCGAGAAGCTTTCAAGCATCGACGACCTGGGCAAATACCGCACCGACGTGCTGTTCGGCGTCGGCGGCAGCGCACGTGCGGCCGCAAAGATAGTCGCTCAGCTGCACGGATCGGAAAGCAAGCCGCGCCAGGTGAGCGCCGAGGACATCCGCGAGGTGCTAGACGCATGCCGCGCCGGCAGCCCCGCCTTCGCCCATGCGGCGCTCAAGGCATCGGCCGAGCGCGTGCACACGATGATTCCCGGCTGCATCATCATCGACGAGCTGATGCGCGAGCTCGGCGCCGGCCGCCTGGAGGTGTGCAAGTACGGCGTTCGCGAGGGATACCTGGTCGAGCGCGTGCTGAAGGCGAAGGCCGTCGCGCCGAAGTCGACGAGCTAGGCGGCCTGCCGGCCAATCTCGCGAACTTGCCCGGTGAGCGACATATATTTACGCCGGCGCAACGCGAAACGGCTAAAATATAAGCAGGGTAAGCGATTATTGCTCCATTTCAAGCCAAAAGGCCTGATGAGCACCAACGGGGCATATCGAAACAGGGATCAGCGCAACCGCGCACCATATATAGGAGGAAGTGAAACCCCATGAAAGCCGAGGAAACCGCCAAAAACCTGAAGGCGCCCTACATGCAGAACCGCGAACTGTCGTGGCTGACCTTCGACGAACGCGTGCTCGACCAGGGCGCTGACGAGAACGTGCCTTTGCTCGAACGCTTGAACTTCATCAGCATCTTCTGGTCGAACCTGCAGGAGTTCTTCATGGTGCGCGTCGGCAGCCTGACCGACCTGTCGCTGTTGAAGAAACAGGTACTCGATTCGAAATCGGGCATGACGCCGGCCGAGCAGATCGACGCCATCCATAAGCGCTGCCACGAGTTGTACCCCATTCAGGAGGCCACCTACGAAAAGGTGCGCGGCGAGCTGGCCGAACACGGCGTCAAGCACCTGCGCCCCGCCGACCTAAGCGATGAGCAGCGCAAATTCCTGGCCGACTACACCGCGGCCAACGTCATGCCGTTCCTCTCGCCGCAGATCGTGAACTCGCGCCACCCCTTCCCCCATCTGGAAAACGGCGCGCTGTACGTGGTCGTGCGCCTCGACGAGGAAGTGGGCCCGAAGAAGTCCAAGAAGAAGGACAAGGTCAAGGCAAAGGATGGCAAGGGCAAAGTCGAAAAGGCCGGCAAGGCCGCTGCCGCCACCTCAGAGGAAGCCGAGAACCTTGGCGCCGAGGGCGTGACGCTCGGCATCCTGCCCATGCCGCGCCAGTGCAGCCGCGTCATCAAGCTTCCCGGCGAGGGCTTCCAGTTCATCCTGCTTGAACATGCGGTGGAAATGGTCGCTGAGCAGGTATTCAGCATGTACACCGTCAAGCATACCAACGTTATCTGCATCACGCGCAACGCCGACCTAGACGCTTCCGAAGGCACCGACGAGTCCGACGACGATTACCGCGAGCATATGAAGCGCATCCTGAAGAAGCGCGGCCGCCTGGCGCCGGTGCGCCTGGAATCCGAGCGCCCGCTTTCCGACGTGCTGCAGAAAACGCTGCTCAAACGCCTGGGGCTGAAGGCCTTCCAAACCTATTCGACCAGCGTGCCGCTTGACCTGGGCTTCACCTGGGGCTTAGCCGGCCAGGTTGGCGACGAGCTTCGTCGCAAGCTGACGCCGAAGCCGTTCTCGCCGCAATGGCCCGCCTGCCTCGATCGTAAGCGCTCGATCATCGAGCAGGTCAGCGAACGCGAGGTGCTGCTGAGCTACCCCTACGAGTCGATGGACGCCTTCGTGCAGCTTCTGCGCGAGGCCGCGGTCGACCCGGACGTCATCTCCATCAAGATCACGCTGTATCGCCTGGCCAGCCAGTCGCACCTGGCCGAAGCGCTCATCGCCGCGGCCGAGGCCGGCAAGCAGGTGACGGCGCTGTTCGAGCTGCGCGCCCGCTTCGATGAATCCAACAACATCGAGTGGTCGCAGCGCTTCGAGGAGGCAGGCTGCAACGTCATCTACGGCTTCCGCGACTTCAAGGTGCACAGCAAGATCTGCTGCATCACGCGCCAGACCGAAAACGGCCTGCAGCACATCACGCAGTTGGGCACCGGCAATTACAATGAGAAGACGGCCAAGCTCTACACCGACCTGTCTTTCATCACCTCCGACGAGAACATCGGCGCCGACGCCGACGAGTTCTTCCGCAACATGCAGCTGGAAAATGCCTCCGACAATTACTCGACGCTGTGGGTGGCGCCGCTGCAGATCAAGCCTTCCATCATCGCAGGCATCGACGAGCAGATCGTCCTTGCGCGCGAAGGCAAGCCCTGCGGATTGTTCTTCAAGACGAACAGCGTCACCGACAAGCAGATCATCGTGAAAATCGCCGAGGCAAGCCAAGCCGGCGTGCCGGTGACCATGCTCGTGCGCGGCATATCGTGCCTGGTCCCGGGCGTGGCGGGCTACACCGACAACGTGCGCGTGGTTTCCATCGTCGGCCGCTTGCTGGAACACAGCCGCATCTACGGTTTCGGCCCGTTCGACGACGCGCGCGTGTACCTGTCGAGCGCCGACCTGATGACGCGCAACATGGAAAAACGCGTCGAGATCGCCTGGCCGATTCTCGACCCCAAACTGCGCCAACAGGTCATCGACTACTACAGCACGTGCCTGGCCGACACCGCCAAGCTGCGCGAGCTTCTGCCGGACGGCACCTACACCAAGATAGGCGCCCTGGCGAAGAAGGGCGACGCGCTGTACGACTCGCAGAATTCGCTGATCAAGGAGGCGAAGACCCGCGCCGAGGGGGCCGCTGCCGCATACGAGGCCGCCGCTGCGCACGTGCACGGCGCCACGGCCGAAGCGCGCGAGCAGAAGGTTGCCGCCGCGCAGGCAAAGGTAGAGGCCGCTGCGCAAGTCGCCAACGCCGGCGCATCCACCGCAGCCGACGGCCCGTTCGTCGTACCGGCTAGCACGCCCGTCGAGGCCAAGGCCGCCGACGTGGCCGGCGCGCATGCGACGACCGGCGAAGAACAGCCGACCGTGCCGCTCGACGCCGTCCCCACGCCCGCTGCAACCGGCGCTTCTGGCTCTGCCGCCGCGCCGCAGGCCGCTCAAGATGGTCAAACCACGACTCCCCTCACCTCCGAACCCGTCCGCGTGAAGGCGGAGGTCATCAACGAGCCCATGAATATGCCCAGCAATAACGGCATTACCGTCACCGACGGCAAGAAGCGCGGCTTCATCGCCCGCCTGATAGCCAAGCTGACCGGCAAATAAGGCCATTAGGACATACCGCTAAAGGAAGGGATGGGCAGCAGCTCGTCCCTTCCTTGTTTTTAGGGCTTGGCGACTTGGCGCGACCTGCTCAGTTCGATGATATGCTGCGCGACGACGGGCGTCATGACGAGAAACGCCCAACTCGGCCCAAACCAACGCTCGTCTTATCGCGGCCCCCGGCGCGCGGATAGCGGCACGCCGGGCCCGGCTCAACTCCTCCGACGCACGGCCCGGTTAGCGAGGCCCAACTCCGGCCAAATGCAGCCAGGTTCGCCCACGAAATGCAAACGGCGGGCTCGCCAAAGCGAAACCCGCCGTCAAAGCGTTCTCTGCCAATGCGAACGGCTGCGCGAAGCCACGCCGCCCAGACCTCACCGCATCAGGCTAAATCTCCCAGCACTTGTCGTGCGTCTTGGAGGGCGTGCGCACGTTCACTTCCTGGTTCTTCAGCGTCACGCGGCTGCCTGCCGGCACGCTTGAGATGACGAATGCGCTGCCTGCAATGATGGACCCTTCGCCCACCACGGTCTCGCCGCCGAGCACGCTCGCGTTCGAGTATATGGTCACGTTGTCCTCGATGGTCGGATGGCGCTTCACGCCCGCGAGCGCCTGCCCCGCGCGCGTCGACAGCGCACCGAGCGTGACGCCCTGGTAGATCTTGACATGGCTGCCGATTTTGGTCGTCTCGCCGATGACCACGCCCGTCGCATGATCGATGAAGAAATAGTCGCCAATCTCAGCACCCGAATTAATATCCACGCCGGTGCCGGAATGCGCGTACTCGGACATGATGCGCGGGATCAACGGCACCTTCTGCACGTACAGCTCGTGCGCGATGCGGTACACGAAGATGGCGAAGAAGCCCGGGTAGCTGAAGATGATCTCTTCCTTGCTCTGCGCCGCCGGGTCGCCGTCGAAAGCGGCCTGCACGTCGGTCAGCAGCACGCGCTGAATCTCGGGCAGCTTGCCGAAGAAAGCCGAGCAAATCTCGTCGACGCGCGCGGCAAGGTCCGCTTCTGACATGGCCGGATCGCGGAACAGCAGTGCCTCGCGCAGCTGACGGCGCAGCGAATCCTCGATGCGGATGAGCGTCTCGCCGATGAAGTACTCGGGGTTGGTGCCCGTCGGCGTTTCGTTGCCGAAGTAACGCGGGAACATCACGCGGCGCAAGTCCTTCACAATCTCGACGATGGCCTTCTTGTTGGGGAAATGCTTATCGGGATCGGTGAAGAAAATCTCTTCCTTTTCGCTGTAATTCTTCGCGATATCTGCGACGATACCGTCGAATTCAACTTTACTGAGCATATGCCTCGCCCTCTCGTCAATCGAGCGTTTTGTATATTGCCTATCATACCACGAGGTCTACTGGATATTCCCATTTCATGAACTGTTTAGTTCCCGTGATGATTTATGCGCGGATAACTACAAAGCGTTAGAATAATTCGGATTGAAAATAGGGAACGCAGAACGGGTTTGGTACATCCGAAATGATCGTCAAGAGCAGAACAATTTCCAATGCAGCACTCGCGCTCGTGCTGTCCGCATCGCTTACGGCAGCGCCGATTACCATCGCGCTCGCCGACACCGATTCGCCGTCGGCAGCCGCTGGGCAAACGTCGGCCCCGAGCACCATCACCATAGAGGATTACGATTGGACAGCTACCGACGAGGTCAATGATCAGATCGCCGCCGCTGCGAAAAAGGCCGAGATCGACGAATGCGAAACCGTTGTCGATTTTTTGAAAGGCAAAGAAGTTTCCACTTCCAAGTTTATGAAAATCGATATTGAGCAGTTAGCCAAGATCGATACCGACTTCGCCAAATTCGTCGAGGAGACTCAAGCAGAGCTGAAAAAGCTCATCGACGCCGACAGCGCCGTCGAGCCCGTCACCCCCACTGAGCCGGTCACGCCCGAAAGCGATGCCGTAGAGGAAACCGTCACTGAAGAGGTCGTCGTCGAGGATGCCCCCGAGGACGCCGTCGCCGAGCGCGAGGACCACGACGAGGACGAAATCGTCTACGTATCCCGCAACCTCACGACCGAGCAGTTCATCGAGACCATCGGCGAAGATGCACGCGAGCTGTGCCAGGATAACGATCTGTACGCTTCCGTCATGATCGCCCAGGCGATCGTCGAATCGGCCTCCGGATCGTCCGGCCTTTCCTGCGAGCCTTACAACAACCTGTTCGGCATCAAGGGCAGCTACAAGGGGTCTTCCGTGCGCATGAAGACGCAAGAGGACGACGGCGCGGGCAACTACTCCACCATCACGGCGGAATTTCGCAAGTACCCTTCCCTTAAGGATTCGCTTTCCGACTACGTTGACCTGCTGACCAGCAACAGCATCTACTCGAACGTGTTCAAGTCGAAGTGCGAGTCCTACGAAGACGCCTGCGAATGGCTCCAGGGCCGCTACGCCACGTCGACCACCTATGCCAAAACGCTGAAGGCCTACATCGAGGCTTACAACCTAACCGAATACGATTCGGCTTCCGACCAGCCCAAACTCGAAAAGGTTTCCGGCTCGCCCTCGCTGACAACCACCTCCAACAAGTCCGCTTCTTTCGGCGGCGACAGCTCTGATTTGGGCGTTGTCGTTCCCGATGAGGGGCTGCCGGAGAGCAATAGCATAAGCCCCATCGTCGCCGGCCTTCTGGCGTCGGGTGCAACGCTCATCATCTGCGCGGCGGCGTTCTTCCTGCACTGGCGCCGCAAGCAAGCCGAAGAAGGCGTAGCGATCGGCCGTCACACTAGTCCAGATGCGATGGAAGATGCGCCCGTCAAGGACAAATCGGGCATCTCTTCGTCTTTGAAAGCCCTGCAAGACGAAGCTGCGCTCAGTTCCGCCAAGGCAGCCCACGGCAAGCACGCTGGCGTGGAAAAGGCCGTAAGCGAATCGGCCACCACCGGGTCGCTTCCGCCCTTGAAGTTCGTCGATGGCGATATCAAGTAGCAATCAGGGTGAATTTCAAAACGGGCCGCGACCGAGGTTGCGGCCCGTACTTTTTGTTTCCGTAACGGCAAGCGCCCGCCCGGGATATCCCAGGCGGGCGCTTGCCGTTCCGACAGCTCAAGGGCCGTCGTTGATGGTAGCGGCGGTTGCTAGATTTCGCGCTCGACCACTTCTGCGATGGCCTTCGCGTGAGCCTCAGCCGTTGCCTGATCGGCGGCCTCCACCATCACGCGAACGACCGGTTCGGTGCCGCTCGGGCGCAGCAAGACGCGACCGTCCTCGCCAAGAGCCTGCTCGGCGGCCTGAACAGCGGCAGCAATGGCTGCATTGCCCTCAGCGGCGTGCTTGTCGTTCACGCGGACGTTGATGAGCGTCTGCGGGAAACGCGTCATGGTAGCGGCGGCCTCGGCTGCGGTTTTGCCCGCGCGCTTGCAGGCGCACAGGAACTGGATGGCCGTCACCAAACCATCGCCCGTGGAATTATGCTCCAGGAAAATGGTATGGCCGGACTGCTCACCGCCGATGACGTAGCCGCCTTCGCGCATAGCCTCCAGCACATAGCGATCGCCCACCTTGGTTTGAATCAAATTAATGCCAGCGTCGCGCAACGCATGCGTAAGGCCCAGGTTCGCCATCACAGTGGAAACAGCCGTATCGCCGGCAAGTTTGCCGCGCTGCTTCAGATCGATGGCGCAAACGGCCTCGACCATATCGCCGTCAATCTCGTTACCCTGCGCATCCATCAGCATCACGCGATCGGCGTCGCCGTCATGCGCGATGCCCACATCGGCGCCCGTTTCGGCAACCAGAGCGCGCAGGGGCTCCAAATGCGTCGAGCCGCACTTCACGTTGATGTCGGTGCCGCAGAAATCCTCGTTGATGACAGTCACCTCGGCGCCTAAACGACGCAGCGCCTCGGGGCTGGTCATGCAAGAAGCGCCGTGCCCCACATCAAGGGCAATCTTCATGCCATCGAAATTGATGCCGTCGTCGGCGGCGGTTTTCACCGCATGGGCGATATACATCTCAGCAGCGTCCTCTACGGGCACCGCGACACCCACTTCATCGCCCGAAGGCATCTCGTCGGCCGAAGCTCCGCCACAGGCCATGAATGCCTCAATCTGATCTTCCACGGAATCGGGCAGTTTGAAGCCCTCTCCATCGAAGATTTTGATGCCGTTGTACTCCGGCGGATTATGGGAAGCGGAAATGACGATTCCGCCGTCGCAATGCAGCTCGCGCGTGAGCAGGGCGATCGCAGGCGTCGGGATGATTCCGGCAAGAAGGGCCGTGCCGCCCATGGACATAACGCCCGCGGCCACAGCCGATTCCAGCATGTCGCCGGACAGACGCGTATCCTTGCCGATGAGGATGGTGCGCCCCTTGAAAGCGACTGCAGCCTGGCCCAGCTGATAGGCCATCGTGCAGGTAAGCTCCTTATTCGCGACGCCGCGAACGCCGTCGGTTCCGAAAAGTCGTGCCATTGCTATCCCCCTCTACTTGCCGCGCTTCACATGTTCCGCATGCAGGCGAATGGCGCCTTCCGGGCGCTCCTCGTCGGTCATGCGGTTGTTCAGCTCGGCGGCGAATTCGTCGATTCCAATTCCATAGCGCTCAAGCACCACGAGAAGATGGTACACCACGTCAGCGGCCTCGTAGCGCAGGTGGTCGCAAGCGGCGTCGGCCTGCTTGGCGAAAGCTTCCGCCATACCGCTATGGGTTGCCTCATGGCCGGAAACGGCGGCCAGCATCATGTTTGCGGCCTCGACGTCCTTAGCGGCCAAGCCAACCTCGTTCGCCTCTTCGCACACCTTCTTCAGCGGCTCGTCAGCCTTGCCCGTGAGCAGGCGATATGTATAGCTTTCCTCACCTGCGCCGCGACGTGCGGCAATGGTGCCCGCAAGCGACTCCAACGTGGCGCCTATCTGCGACGCCGGCGCCTGCTCGCCTTCGGGAATGTAGGTTTTATCGGACACGATGTCCTCCTTCGACCGGCGACGGACGCGATTGCGCGCACGCAGCCCGGCCTGAAACGTCATCTTCTAAAACGTAAAGCTAAAAGAAAAGGGGCGCGCCAGCCTGCGCGCCCCTTCATATCAGCGGTTATTCCTCGCCGTCCGCTTGAGCGGCGTTGGAGCTTTCCTCCTGCTCACGGCTGGTAAAGCCGAAGCCGAGCGAACCCGAGCCCAAAAGCTCGTCAAGCTCCTCGAGGTTGCGATGGTAGCTGCGCGGGGGCAGCGCCTCGCCGAGCATATCCTCGCCCTCGGTGTTGAAGGTCGGGGGCTCGTCGCCGCCGATGAGGATGGTGTCGTCGGGGCTGAACACCATATCGAGCAGCTGGCTCATATCATCGGAGGAAGCGCTCAGATCGTCCTCGATTACGTGAAGCAGGTTGTGCTCCTCAAGGCCCGCCTTCAGCTCCTCGATGGCCTTCGCGCCGATGCCCTCGATGCGCAGCAGATCGTCCTCGGTACGGCCGATCAAATCGGCGACCGTCTCGATGCCCGCTTCGCTGAACTTGTTGGCCCAACGCTGGGAAACTCCCAGGTCATCGTAGATGTACAGGCGAGCTTCCTCGTCGGTCAGCTGCGGGCCGCGATGACCCAGCGACAGGCCGCTGTAGTAGCTGCCGTAGCTACCGGACATGTTGAGGTAGCCATCGCCGTCAAGCGACCAATCCTGCGGCTGCGGGAGCAGCTCCTCGATCTTGCGCAGGTCGTCCGGCGCATAATCGGGCAGCGAATCGCTGGTGACGGCCTCGGTCGGCTTGCCCTTGTAGGTGAGGCCGACTTCCTTGTAGCGCTTGAGGCCAGTGCCCGCCGGGATCGGCTTGCCGATGATGACGTTCTCCTTCAGGCCCTCAAGATGGTCGACCTTGCCCTCGATGGCGGCGTCGGTGAGCACCTTGGTGGTCTCCTGGAACGAAGCGGCCGACAGGAACGAGTCGGTGGCCAGGGCGGCCTTCGTGATGCCGAGCAGCAGCGGCTGACCGACGGGCGGGTTCTTGCCCTCGGCGATAAGCTCGTTGGCAACGTTCTCGAACTCGAAGCGGTTGACGTTCTTGCCCGGCAGGAAGTCGGAGTCGCCGGCGTCGAGCACGGACATCTTGCGCAGCATCTGACGTGCGATGACCTCGATGTGCTTGTCGTTGATGTCCACGCCCTGGGACACGTACACGTCCTGAACCTGCGCGACGATGTAGCGCAGGGTCGTGTTCGGGTCGGTCAGGCGCAGCAGGTCGTGCGGGTCGACGGAGCCGCGGGTCAGCTGCTGGCCGACACGCACTTCGCTGCCGTCGGTCAGGCCGCCGAACATCGTGGCACGAGCAGACACCTCGTACTCGCGGAAGTTGCCCTCCTGGTCGTGGATCGTCAGCTTCTTGCTGTTCTTGTCAGCGGTAATCTGCAGCGTACCGGAAATCTCGGCGAGTTCCGCCTTGCCCTTGGGCTTGCGGGCCTCGAACAGCTCGGTTACACGCGGCAAGCCGTGCGTGATGTCCTCGCCTGCAACGCCGCCGGCGTGGAACGTACGCATGGTCAGCTGCGTGCCGGGCTCGCCGATGGACTGAGCGGCGATGATGCCGACCGCGGTGCCGATGTTGACCGGGCGCGACGTGGCCAGATCCCAGCCGTAGCACTTCTGGCAAACGCCATGGGTGGCATGGCAGGTCATGACCGTGCGGATGACGATCTCTTCGACGCCAGCGGCCTCGAAAGCGGCCAGCTGGGACATCGAGGTGATGTAGTTATCGCCGGCCAGGATGACCTCGCCGTCCTTGCCGCAAACGTCCTCGAGCAGGCAGCGGCCGATGAGGTTCTCGTCCAGCTCGCCCTTGTCGTTGTGCAGCGGGTACGGCACGCCGGTGGTCGAGCCGCAGTCGATCTCGTGCACGATGACGTCCTGCGCGACGTCGACCAGACGACGGGTCAGATAACCCGAGTCAGCGGTACGCAGGGCCGTGTCAGCCATGCCCTTACGGGTGCCGTGCGTTGAAACGAAGTATTCCAGCACCGACAGGCCCTCGCGGAAGTTCGACTTAACCGGAATGTCGATCGTGCCGCCCTTCGTGTCGGCCATGAGTCCGCGCATGCCGGCGAGCTGACGAATCTGCTTGATGTTACCTCGAGCACCAGAGTCGGCCATCATGAAGATGGGGTTGAAGTGATCGAAGTTGGCGGCCATAGCGTCGCCGACCTCTTCGTTGGCGTCGGTCCAAATGTCGACGACCTGCTTGTGGCGCTCTTCGGGGCTCATGAGGCCCATCTCGTAATCCTCGTCGATGGCGGCGACCTTCTTGTCGGCCTCGGCCAGAATCTCGCCCTTAGTCGGCGGCACGGTCGCGTCGAAGACCGACACGGTGACGCCTGCGCGCGTTGCGTAGTGATAGCCGGTGGCCTTCAAGCCGTCAAGGATTGCGGGCACGTCGGCCAGGTCGTAGCGGTTGGTGACGTCCTCGACCAAGCGGCCAATCTCCTTCTTGTTCATCTGGTAGTTCAAGAAGGGGTAGTCCTCGGGGAACGAGTCGTTGAAGATGATGCGGCCGATGGTCGTGTCGATACGCTGGCCGGCCTTGCATTCCTCGAACTCGTTGAATGCGGAGGCGACCTGCGTGTCGCGGGTCAGGCGCACCTGAATCTTGGCCTGCAGGTCAACGTCGGCGCGAGCATCGTAGGCGTTGCGGGCGTCGTCGAAGTCGATGAACACGCGGCCCTCGCCCGGGAACCCGTCGCGAGCGGCGGTCAGGTAGTAGGAACCGATGATCATGTCCTGCGTCGGCACGGTCAGCGGACGACCATGAGCAGGCGATTTGATGTTGTTGGCGGAAAGCATGAGCACGCGAGCCTCGGCCTGAGCCTCGGCGCCGAGCGGCACGTGCACGGCCATCTGGTCGCCGTCGAAGTCAGCGTTGAAGGCGGTGCAGGCCAGCGGATGCAGCTTGATGGCCTTGCCCTCGACGAGCACCGGCTCAAAGGCCTGGATGCCCAGACGGTGCAGGGTTGGTGCGCGGTTGAGCAGAACCGGATGATCGACGATGACCTCTTCCAGCACATCCCACACGTACGACGCGCAACGGTCGACAGCGCGCTTAGCAGCCTTGATGTTGGCAGCGTACTCAAGCTCGACCAGGCGCTTCATCACGAAGGGCTTGAACAGCTCGAGGGCCATCTGCTGCGGCAGGCCGCACTGATGCAGCTTCAGCGTCGGGCCGACGACGATAACCGAACGGCCGGAATAGTCGACGCGCTTGCCCAGCAGGTTCTGACGGAAGCGGCCCTGCTTGCCCTTCAGCATGTCGGACAGCGACTTCAGCGGGCGGTTGCCCGGTCCCGTGACGGGGCGGCCGCGACGACCGTTGTCGAATAGGCTGTCGACGGCCTCCTGCAGCATGCGCTTCTCGTTGTTCACGATGATTTCCGGAGCACCCAGGTCAAGCAGGCGCTTCAGGCGGTTATTGCGGTTGATGACGCGGCGATACAGATCGTTCAGGTCGGACGTGGCGAAACGGCCGCCGTCGAGCTGCACCATCGGACGCAGGTCGGGCGGGATGACCGGGATGACGTCCAGGATCATGTCCGACGGGCTGTTCGTCGACTTCAGGAACGCGTCGACGACCTTCAGGCGCTTGATGGCCTTGGCGCGCTTCTGGCCCTTGCCAGAGGCGATGACCTCGCGCAGCTCCTCGGCGGTGGACTCCAGGTCCATGGCCTCGAGCAGATCGCGAACGGCCTCGGCGCCCATGCCGCCGGTGAAGTAGTCGCGATAGTTCATGCGCATCTCACGATAGAGCGCCTCGTCGGCGATGAGCTGCTTGGGCTCGATCTTGCTGAACAGCTCGAATGCGTCCTGACGCAGGGCCTTGCGCTCATTGAACTCGTCGAAGATGTCGGCGACTTCTTCCTCGACCTCTTCGGCCGTCATGCGCTCGTCCTCGTCGAACTCGTCGACGAAGTCGTCGTCCTCGGGCACGTAGTCCACCGACATGCGGCGGGTCTGCTCGACCAGGCGATCGCGCTCGGCGTCAAGTTCTTCCAGGTCGGCGGCCAGCTCGTCGCGCAGGTCCTCCATGTCCTCCTCGCGGGCTTCCTTGTCCACGGAGGTGACGATGGAGCTGGCGAAGTACAGGACCTTCTCAAGCTCTTTCGGCGGAATGTCCAGCAGGTAGCCCAGACGCGAGGGCGAGCCCTTGAAGTACCAGATATGGCTCACGGGCGCGGCCAGCTCGATGTGGCCCATGCGCTCGCGGCGAACCTTGCTGCGCGTGACTTCCACGCCGCAACGCTCGCAGACGATGCCTTTGAAGCGGACGCGCTTGTACTTGCCGCAGGCGCACTCCCAGTCCTTCGTCGGGCCGAAAATCTTCTCGCAGAACAAGCCGTCCTTCTCGGGCTTGAGCGTGCGGTAGTTGATGGTCTCGGGCTTTTTGACCTCGCCGCGGGACCAGCTGCGGATATCCTCGGCGGAAGCCAGGGAGATACGCAGGGCGTCGAAATTGTTAACGTCGAAATCAGTCGTCATTTATCTCTACTCCTCCTCGCCGATCAGTTCGTTCGTGTCGTCGTTGATGCCGCCGAGCAGCCCGCTGAGCTGCGAGGCGATGTCGTCGATGCCGCCGTCGGCCTCGTCTGCGGACTTCGCATCGGCCTCGATGGCGTCCATCAGGGACTCATCATCGTTGCCGCGCGTGTTGTCCAGCTCGGGGTCGTGCGTCACATCGATGGTCTGATGGTCGTGGCCCTCAAGCTCGACGTTCAGGCACAGCGACTTCATTTCCTTGACCAAAACCTTGAAGCTCTCGGGCACCTCGGGGGCGGGGGTGTTCTCGCCCTTGACGATGGCCTCGTAGGACTTCACGCGGCCCGACGTGTCGTCGGACTTCACGGTCAGAATCTCCTGCAGCACGTTCGACGCGCCGTAGGCGTACAGGGCCCACACTTCCATCTCGCCGAAGCGCTGGCCGCCGAACTGGGCCTTGCCGCCGAGCGGCTGCTGCGTGATCAGGCTGTAGGGGCCGGTCGAGCGGGCGTGGATCTTGTCGTCGACCATGTGACCCAGCTTCAGGATGTAGGTCTGGCCGACGGTGATCTGCTCGCGGAACTTCTCGCCGGTGCGGCCGTCGTAGAGCCATGCCTTGCCGGTGCGGGAAAGCTGCGGGACGAACTCGTCGCGAGCCAGGTCGCCGTACTTGGCATGGTTGATGTTGATGAGGTTGCGGTTGGCGGCCTCGATGGCGTCGGAGATTTCCTCCTCGGTCGCGCCGTCGAAGACGGGCGTCGCCACGAACTGCGGGCCCTCGACGGGCTCGGTGGAGTTCTCGTCGTCGGACCAACCCCACTTCGCGGCCCAGCCAAGGTGGTTCTCGAGCAGCTGACCGACGTTCATACGGGAGGGAACGCCGAGCGGGTTGAGCATGACGTCGATGGGCGTGCCATCGGCCAGGTAAGGCATGTCCTCAACGGGCAGAACGCGGGAGATAACACCCTTGTTGCCGTGGCGGCCGGAGAGCTTGTCGCCCTGCTGGACCTTACGCTTCTGAGCAACGAACACGCGCACCAGCTCGTTCACGCCGGGGGCAAGCTCGTCGCCTGCGGCGCGGCTGAAGCGATGGATGTCGATGACGCGTCCGCCGGCGCCATGCGGCACCTTCAGGGACGTGTCGCGAACCTCGCGGGCCTTCTCACCGAAGATTGCGCGCAGCAGGCGCTCCTCGGCGGTCAGCTCGGTCTCGCCCTTCGGGGTGACCTTGCCCACCAGCACGTCGCCGGGGAACACCTCGGCGCCAACGCGGATGATGCCGTCGGCGTCCAGATCGCCGATCATGTCCTCGGAGATATTCGGGATCTCGCGGGTGATCTCCTCGGGGCCCAGTTTCGTGTCGCGAGCGTCCAGCTCGTACTCGCTGATGTGGATGGAGGTCAGCAGGTCCTCGGACACCACGCGCTCGGAGACGATGATGGCGTCCTCGTAGTTGTAACCTTCCCACGGCATGTAGGCGACCATGAGGTTCTGACCCAGCGCCAGCTCGCCGCCGTCGCAGGACGGGCCGTCGGCCAGCACGTCGCCGGCATGGACCTCGTCGCCCTTGCGGACGATCGGGCGATGATTGATGCAGCCGGACTGGTTGGAGCGCTTGAACTTCGGCACCAGGTACTCGTCGTACTCGCCGTCGTTGTTCTGCACGATGATGGTCTGACCGTCAACGTAGTCGACGACGCCGGGGTTCTGGGCGACCAGAATCTCGCCGGAGTCGACGGCCAGGCGGTGCTCCATGCCCGTGCCGACGAGCGGCGCGTGGGGCTTGAGCAGCGGCACGGCCTGACGC
>CAVBPP010000122.1:0-16323 GCA_963597295.1 Paratractidigestivibacter sp.
GCTCTGGTGCGCGCAGTGCGGGTGCGTTTGGGGATATCGAGCGCGTTCGCTGCGCACGTTGCGGCACGCAGAATCAGGGTCACTTGCATTTCTTCAACGTCGAGGGCGATGACAACCACCGGATCGCAACGTGCGACGAGTGCGGCGGCTACATTCGCACCGTTTACGAAGAGGATGATCCGCTGAAGAACCTGTACCCATTCAATTTCGAAGTCGAGGACGTCATCATGGCTCGCTTGGACTTGATTGCATACCGTCAACTGGTCGCTCAGGAGGCTCAGGAACAGTAATTCATCTGACCTGGGAATACGCAATCAGTACTATGTTTGCATGACAGCAAAATTTCGCAGATGAGTACGATTTCACGGGTTTGCATGATAGGCAAGCGGGCAATGTTCGGGCAAGATTTCGTACCGTTGAGTCGACCGAGGGCAAAGACGAGGCCCGCGTTCGAAACGAAGCGGTCAACATGCCGCACGAAACGGATCCAATAGGAGGACCACATGAAATTCCTGGGTATGGGCGTTCCCGAACTTCTGATCATCTTGGTTGTCGTGCTTCTGATCTTCGGCCCGAAGAACCTTCCCAAGCTCGGCAGCGCTATCGGCAAGTCCGTCAAGGGCCTGCGCGAGGGCATGGCTTCCGATGAGGGCAAGGTCGACATCGAGGAAGAGGAAGAGGCCGTCGAGGAGGAGCCTGCCGAGGCCCCCAAGAAGAAGGTAAAGGTCGTCAAGAAGGAAACCTCCGGCGAGGAATAGCCTCACGCTTCAAATTTCATTCAAATGCAAGACGCCCCGCACTCGCGGGGCGTCTTCTTTTATGGTTGTCATCGCTTATGGACGCTTCGGGGAAGCTCACCCGGTAAAATATAGGTCATGACATCTATTCGCAAACAAAAGGCGACTGCAGCCGCAATCGCGAGCGGCGATGCTGCTGACCGATCGAGCATGCTGCGCACGCTCATCGGATTCGCATGCAATCAGGCATTCCTGTTCTCCCTGTTCTACATGGGGCAGAATCGGTTCGTGCAGGTGGGTACCTTCGCCTTCGAGCGCATCGATGTGCTGTTCGCATTGCTGGCCATAGCCGTCGTGCTCATCGTGATGCGCGCCGTGGCGGCGCCCGTGCGCGATGTCGTGCTTTCCCGAAATCTCATGTGGTGCTATGCGTTTCTGATGGCGCTCGGAGCGGCTGTTTCTCTGCCCGAATCGTATGGCGCCGTATCGCTTGTCATAGAGGGAATAGTGGTCGGGGTACCGCTTGGATGCATGCTGGCCGCATGGGGCCGTGCATTCGTGTCGCTCTCGCATGACATCAGCGTTTCGGGGGTGCTGCTCGCAACGGCGCTCGCCGCCATCGGGAGCTTTTTGCTCTACGCAGCCAGCACGATATGCGAGCCCGCAATCTATTTAGTCGATGCATTCCCATTCCTGAGCGCTTGGGCATTGTTCAGTTGCCTTCCTTCGGAACCCGATTCGAGCAAGGCGGCCGCACCCGCCGACGCCCAATCGAACCAGAGCGGCCTTTCACGACTTTGGGCGACGAAGGGTCAGCGTATCAAGACCATCCGGCTTTCCAGAAAAGCCCTTGGCGGCACGATGCTTTTCGGCATTGCCGGCGGTCTCATGGAAACCTACGCGTCCGATCCGGGCATGGTGGCCACGCCGACATTTCCGGCGACGCTCCTGTTGCTTGCACTGCTGTGCGCCGGGTCGTTGCAGATAGTGGGACTGGGCAAGCCTGTATCCGATGCCGAAACCAAACCGAGCGATACCCTCGTTGGCGTCTACCGCCTGGTAGTTTTGGTCATGTTAGCCGGGTATCTGTTCATCCCCGTATTGAAAACATATGGGGTCCCAGGCGATGCCATCGTGTTGGCCGGCTACCTTGCGCTTACCGCGGTCCTGATATCGCTCTTCGTCCTAACGGCTAAGCTATCCGGGCTCGACGGCGCGCTCGCATTCTCGCGCGGCTTTTCCACCCTGTACCTGGGCGAGGCATTCGGCTTGGCGCTCGGGAATGCGCTGGAGGCGAACATCGCCGCGAACGAAATGACGTTTGCCGTCGCCTCATGCGCCGGACTCGCCACCTTATTCGCCTTTCTGTATCTGTTCACGGAAAACGACATGCGGGCGCTTTCCCGCATCGTGAAACAGGCAGACCGCTTTGAAAGCGCTTGCAGCTCTATTACGTCACGTTGCAAGCTCTCGAAGCGCGAATCGGAGATTTTGCCGTTGGCCCTTCGAGGAAGAACGGCTCAGCGCATTGCGGAGGAGCTGTTCATCTCAAAGAGCACGGCCGACACGCACCTGCGTCGCATTTACCAGAAATGCGACGTGCATAGCAGGCAAGAGCTTATCGACCTAGGGGAATGCGAGTTGCGTGCGCTTTCCGATCGAAAGGACCTATGATGCTTGATAGCGAACTGATGATGCAGCTGCGCGATATCGTTGGCGATGAGGGCATACGCGAGCAAGCGCCCATGACGGAGCTGACGACGTTCAGAATCGGCGGCCCGGCCGAAGCGGTGGTCGAGCCTGCAACCATTCAGGAGGCCGCGCAGGTTTTTGCGGCCTGCAAGAGCGCCAATGTGAGGGTTCGCGTGCTTGGCTTAGGAAGCGACCTGCTCGTTTCAGATGCTGGGCTTGACGGCGTTGTCGTGCGATTCGCCGAACGGTTCTCCGCGATTTCCGTCGATCCCAAATCAGCACGCATCACCGTGGAGGCAGGCGCCAACAACACCGACGTGGCAGAAGCAGCCTGTGCAGCCGGCCTTACCGGCTATGAATTCGCGAGCGGCATACCCGGGACCATAGGCGGCGCTGCCATCATGAACGCCGGCGCCTATGGCGGTGAATTCCGCAACGTCTGCTCTGAGCTTGTCTGCCTAACGCCCGATGGGGAAGTAGTTCGCGTTCGCGCTTACGAGGCCTGCTGGGGATACCGTCGATCGATGATGTTCGATGCGGGTTATGTGGTTCTCGGCGCCACATTGCAGCTGATGCGCGGCGAAATGCATGAAATTCGCTCGCGTATGGATGATTTGGCGCAGCAGCGATCGTCGAAGCAGCCGCTCGAGATGCCGAGCGCTGGCAGCACCTTCAAACGCCCGGAGGGTTATTTTGCCGGCAAGCTCATCCAAGATGCCGGGCTTCGCGGGTTTTCCGTCGGTGGGGCGCAGGTTTCCGAAAAGCACACCGGATTCGTCGTGAACAGGGGCGACGCGAAGGCGGCGGATGTGCTGGCGCTCATCAAGGCCGTTCAGGACAAGGTTTTCGAAAATGAAGGCGTTCGAATGCACCCCGAGGTGCGTATGTGGGGATTTTCGGATGCGGAGTTGGCGTCCGTGGGCGCGCATGGCGAAGGCGCTACGCGCTAGCTATTCCAGATAGGCGCCTGTTTGGCGATTCCAAAGGTTAGCGTATTCGCCGCCGCACGCCACAAGTTCCGCATGAGGCCCGTCTTCGACGATTTTGCCGTGGTCGAGCACGACGATGCGGTCGAGGCTCGCAACCGTGGACAAGCGATGAGCGACCACAATGCAAGTACGACCCTTCATCAGCGTCTTTAGTGCATCCTGGACAAGCGCTTCGCTCTCGGAATCGAGCGCGCTCGTCGCCTCGTCGAGCACCAGTACCGGGCAGTCGGCAAGCAGGGCGCGCGCGATGGCGATTCGTTGACGCTGGCCGCCGGAAAGCTTCACGCCGCGCTCGCCGGTGATGGTGTCGAAGCCTTGCGGCAGCTTCTCGATGAACTCGAGCGCATTGGCCTGACGCGCCGCTTCGCGAATCTGATCCATGTTCGCATCCGGCCGCCCGTAGGAAATGTTCTCGGCGATGCTTCGATGGAACAGCAGCGCTTCCTGCGGCACATAGGCAATCGACCTGCGCAAACTCTGCTGCGTGCACGCGGCGACGTTCTGCCCATCGATAAGAATGCTGCCCTGCTGGATATCCGACAGGCGCAGCAGCAATTTGGTCAGCGTGGTTTTCCCAGCGCCGCTCAGCCCCACCAACCCGACTCGTTGACCTGCGGGGATGTGCAGGTTGAAATCTTCAAAGACTGTAGTTTCGGTATTTCCGTCCACATAATGAAATCCAATGCCGTTGAAGTCGATGGCGCCGTTTTTCACCACCATATCGGGCGCGCCGGGCGCATTGGCCACCAGACGTGGCTCGTCGAGCGTCAACGTCATACCGGACGCGTCGCCGAATGCCCGGTTGAAGCGCTGCAGGCCGTTGTTGATGAAGTTGAACTGATTGGTCACCGTATAGGTGTATGTGAACATCATGACGAGCGTGCCCGGCGTGATGCCGTACCATGCGTTGCCACCCGCTATGAACACCGCGACGACGCTCATGATGACGACGGTGATGCATGCCGTGACGATACCGCGAGTCAGGCTTGCCCACATTCGCTTGCTATCGCGCTCGACTACCTGCTTGTTGGCCTGGTCGAACAGGTCTCGCTCGTAATCCTCGCGCCCCGATGTCTTCACCGCGAGGATATTCGCCACCGAATCGGACAACTCGCCGGATAGTTGATTCTGCGCGCTCGCGGCCTTCTCGTTCAGGGACAGGATGCGCTTATACATGCGGTACGACACGAAGGCGTAGACTGCCAGCAGCGCCATGAGTATCGCCACGTAGACGGGAACACGCGGCGCCAAGATGGCGCAGGTGAACACCACCGAGCAGATGACCGGCAGAAAGGGGAACGTGATGGTTTCAAGCATCAGCTGATAGGCGCTCATGAACTTGCTCGTCTGGCTCACCAGCGTTCCGCCGAAGCGGTTCGAATGGAAGCTCATCGATTGATTGCATAGAGCGTCGAAACTCATCGTGGCAAGGTCGTATGCCGCATTGATTTCCAGCTTGTACATCGTGTAGTCCTGCAGCTTGCTGGCCGCCTGCCCGAACACGTTGATGGCGATGAGCGCAAGTATGTAAGGCCCGTAGACGGAAAACACCTCGTCAGGGCCGACCGCGCCCTCGCTCACGCGATCGACGACCAAGCTCATCACATACGGGTTGCCGTAGGAGAGCAAGGCGACGAACAGGAACGTCGACGCCATAAGAGCCGCGAACAAGCCGAAATGCTTGCGCGTGACCAGCCAGTAGTAATGCAGTGTGCGTTTCGTCGTCGAAGGGTTCCCTTTTCCCGGCATTCGATTCACTTCCCTTCTTCGCTGCTATTCTTTTAGCGCGAAATTTAGCAGCGAGCACATGGGGCCGTCGCTCAAGATGACGATGTCCCTGGTCGCACGGCTGATTGTCGTGTAGAGGCGATTCCTCGCCACGTCGTCGTCGGCGGGGAAGAGGCCCTCGGTCGCATCGGGGATGATCACATGGTCGAATTCGAGCCCCTTAGCGATGGGCAGCGTCAGCGCCACAATGCCGCCAGACGGCAGGCGGCGTGACTCGTCGGCAATCGTCGGCATATCATCGCCGAGCACCTTCGTAAGCTTCTTCAGCTCATGCTTCCAGGGGACGACTATCGCCGTAAGCCCGTCATTGGCGGCCGCTTCGCCAACGACTCGTTTCAACGTCGCCTGATACTCCTCGCCAGGATCGCACTCCAGCAGGCGAGGTGCGGAGTCGGCGCGTTGGATGGCCGATATGCGACCACGCTCGCTTTCGGGCAGAAGCCCGGCGAACAGGTTTGTGATCTCGGGCGTCGAGCGGTAGCTGGTGAGCAGCTGACACTGCTCGATGGAACCGCGCAAACGCTTGAACACCTTGCTGATTTGATCGTACGTTGCGCTTTCCGACCGAATCGCCTGATGCGGGTCACCGAGCAGCATGAAATGCGCGCGGCGGAAGAAGCGCGCCATGACGGCGAGTTGATCGGCGGTGTAGTCCTGCACCTCGTCGATCATGACGTAGCGCGCATCGGGGTTGCCCAGGCCCGTCACGGCCATGTTCAGGTACAGCCAAGCGCTTGCGGGAAGGCTCTCGACGCCAAGAAGGCGCATGCCGATGCGATCGAGACGCAGCCATTCGTCGCGCTCGATGGCAACGGCGGCCGCCTCGTAGCGTTTACGCAGGTAAGTAAGCGCACATTCGCGTTCCTCCTGCTCGGTTTGCGGGTCGTAGGGCCCGTCGAACAGCTTGATCTGATCGTTGAGGGGCAGGCACAGAATCTCGTTCTGCACCGCCTCGGTACCCGCCATCTGCGAAAGACGCGATTCGAAGCGCTTGAACAGCTCCTCGCGAATCAGCGTGACCAGGTGAGGGCCAGCGTCGATGTTGCTGTGCTTCTGCACCAACTGCATGACCTGCGAGCCCGATATGATGCGCGTCCCGTGCAGGACGATATCGCGGAAGTCGCGCGCCTCGAAACGCAAGCCGCGCACCGCGTCGTCGATTCGCCAGAGCAGCTCAAGCGGGCAGCTTTCATTCTTCGTCGCGCGCCCGAAAGGCAGCAGGCGCTCGCAGAATTCCCGATAGGTGATCATCTCGGGGTTCTGCTCGCCCAGGTCGGGCAGAACGTTTTCGATATAGCGTGCGAACACCGGGTTCGGGCTGATCAGGAATACGTCCTTCGCGTTCAAGCTGCCGCGCTGCTGATAGAAAAGGTATGCGATGCGCTGCAGCAGCACGCTCGTCTTGCCGCTGCCCGCGACGCCGGCAACCAGCAGGGCAGGGACGTCCTCATGGCGGATGATGACGTTCTGCTCCTTCTGAATGGTGGCCGTGATGGCCTTCATATGCTCGCTGCGCTCGGCCGAAAGCGTCTTCAGTAGCAGCGAATCCTCGATGGCTACATCGCTGTCGAAATAGGCTTTCAGCTGGTCGCGTTCGAGGTCGAACTGGCGGCGGAGCTTCAGGTCAACCTCGATGGTCCGGCCGTTCGCCTTATAGGAGGTGTGACCGTTTTCCTGGTTGTAATACACCTCGGCCACCGGGCTTCGCCAGTCGACGACCATGCGATGGTAGTCGTCGTCGGATATACCAGCCAGGCCGATATAGATATCCTTCGCGGGTGCACCGGGACGCATCTGCAATTGTATCTTGGCGAAATAGGCCTGCTCGATAAGCTTCGCCGCCGTTGCCATACGCTCGCTGTCGGCGTCTTGCTCCAGGTTGAAATCGCGGATGAGGTTATTCAGCACCGCGTAGTCAACGTAGGTTTCCTGAGCCTCGCCATCGCTTGCGAAGTTATGCTTGACCTCGCCTTGCATCTCGTCTTTCGTCTGCGCCGCATCGCGCCTGCGGCGTTCAAGCTTTTCTGCGAGATTGGAAGCTATCTGCTCAAGCTTGCCGACGGTCTCGCGCAAATGACGCTGCTCCAGGTTGAATTCCGGGTCGTTCGCCTGCTCGGCTGCGATCGAATCGTCGATAACGGTGCTCAACGGAAACTCCTAACGGTGAAAATTTCGGCATTCCATTCTATCGAAGCCGACGAGAGGCTGCCAAAATGCGGCAGCCTCTCCATAAACGGTAGCTTTGGATTTTCGAAAGGAAAGTTACATCCTCAGGCCTTTCACGTCCATGCAACGCATGGCATTCAGTATTGCCAGAATGGCGACGCCCACGTCGGCGAAGACCGCAAGCCACATGTTCGCGAGGCCCAGCGCTGCAAGCACGAGCACGGCGAATTTCACGCCCAATGCGAAGATGATGTTCTGCCAAACGATGCGCATCGTGCGCTTCGCAAGCCTGATGGCGCGGGAGATATTCGAGGGCTTGTCATCCATCAGCACCACATCGGCGGCCTCGATGGCGGCATCGGAGCCCATGGCACCCATGGCGATGCCGACGTCTGAGCGCGTAAGAACCGGCGCATCGTTGATTCCGTCGCCGACGAAGGCCACATTAGCGCCGTCGGCTTTACCGGCAAGCAGGCGTTCCACCTGGTCAACCTTGTCGGCTGGCAGAAGCTGCGCATGAAACTCGTCGATTCCGACTTCTCCTGCGACCGATGCCGCAACTTCCTCGCGGTCACCGGTGAGCATCACGGTGCGTTTGACACCCGTAGCGTGAAGGGCCGCGATTGCATCTTCGGCATCGGGTTTGATCACGTCCGCAATCACGATATTGCCAGCATATTCCCCATCAACGCAAACATGCAGTATCGTGCCGACCTCGTTGCAAGATTGATAGGCAACTCCCAGTTCGGTCATCAGCTTATCGTTTCCGACCGCAACCTCGCGACCATCGACGATGGCCGTAACGCCATGCCCTGATTCCTCCTTGGCGTTGGCGATACGGGTCTGATCGATGTCTTTTCCGAACGCCGCCTTCACCGAATTGGCGATGGGGTGGTCGGAGAACGACTCGGCGTGGGCCGCGATGGCCAGCAACTCGTTTTCGCTAAAGCCGCCCTGCGAATGGACGGCCACCACGTCGAATGTTCCGCAGGTGAGCGTGCCCGTCTTGTCGAAGACCACGGTGTCGACCTTGGCCAAAGCTTCCAGGTAATTCGACCCCTTCACCAGCACGCCGAGCTTGCTCGCTCCGCCGATTCCGCCGAAGAAGCTCAGCGGCACGCTGATGACCAGTGCGCATGGGCAGCTCACGACAAGAAACGTCAGGCCGCGCAAGATCCAGTCGCTCCATGCCCCCATGCCGAACAGGGGAGGCAGGACCGCCAACGCAAGCGCCAAGATGGTGACGGCGGGCGTGTAATAACGGGCGAAGCGCGTGATGAAGTTCTCGGTGCGGGCCTTCTTCTCGCTCGCGTTCTCGACGAGCTCTAGGATGCGGTTCACGGTCGATTCGCCGAAAGGCTTCGTAGTGCGCACCTTCAGCACGCCGGTCATGTTGACGCAGCCGCTGATGATGTCGCCGCCCTCGTTAACTTGACGAGGCACTGACTCACCCGTGAGCGCTGAAGTGTCAAGCTGGCTCGAGCCGCTGATCACGATGCCGTCGATGGGGACCCGCTCGCCGGGCTTCACCACGATCACATCGCCGATGGCCACCTCGGATGGATCGACCTGCTCAAGCCCCCCGTCCCCATCGACATTCGCGTAGTCGGGCGCGATGTCCATCATGGCTGCGATGGATTTGCGGCTCTTGCCGACGGCGTAGCTTTGGAACAGCTCGCCCACCTGGTAGAACAGCATTACAGCCGTACCCTCGGCCATGGCGGGGTCGGCCTCGGGGAAGGCCACCATGGCAAACGCGCCGATGGTGGCGACGGCCATCAGGAAGTTCTCGTCGAATACCTGACCGGAGACGATATTGCGTCCGGCGCGCGCGAGGACATCATGGCCGGCGATTAGGTACGGAACCAAATACGCGACGAACAGGGCCGTTACCGCACCTTGCTTTCCGAACCAGGCTTCAAGCGGCAATGCGTGCTCTGCGATGAATATCGCGGCGAAAATCGCTAACGCCACGATAATGCGATTGCGCCATTTCCGTTGCTTCTTGTTCATGGTTGGTATATCCATCTACTTGCATCTAACACATCTGATGTGGCGAAAGGTCCCGGGGCAACGGGGCCTTTCATCGTTTGGCGGGCGTGCGGGCTAGCGAACGATGTCGCAATCCGGCTCGAACTTGTGAGCGACCTTCTGCGCCTCGTCGACGATCGCGTCGAAGCGCGCATCGTCTGCGTCGATCATGAGCTTCTGCGTCATGAACGTCACCTTCGCATCGTTCACGCCGGCGATCTTCTTGATGCCGTCTTCGATTTTCGCTCCGCAATTCGCGCAGTCGAGTTCGTCGAGTTTGAACGTCTTTCGCATGTTCGGTCCTTTCGATAGATTGATGAGAGTATCGAATCGGCCAATACCGTTATTCGCAGATATGGGTCATGCCCTGGGCGAGCATCGTATACACATGGTCATCGGATAGGGAATAGATGACCGATTTGCCGTCGCGCTGGAATTTGACCAGGTGAGCCTGCTTCAGAACGCGAAGCTGGTGCGATACAGCGGACTGCGTAGCGCCGACGACGTCCGCAATCTGGCCGACGGAAAGATCGGAGCCCATCAGCGAATACAGAATCTTGATGCGAGTCGTGTCGGCGAACACCTTGAAAAGGTCGGCCAGGTCGTAGAGAAGCTCCTCATCGGGAAGGGTGGCGAACTGGTCTTTCGTGATATCGCGATTGCAGCCGCAGGGGCAGTCGTCGGTTCGCCGACAAACGTCAGCTACGATTTCCTCAGATGAATCGATGAGCGGGTTATTGTCGGTTGCCATTTTCGTTCCTTCTTTATCTAAACATATGAGCAACTGTTCATAAGTATAGGAATCGAGCTGGGCCTGTCAACCTGCATTCTCGAAATAATTTGCTACCATGAAATCACTTGGAACCGCAATTTAGGAGGCGCTATGTCTTTCAAGGAAATCGATATCACCGAAGCTCAGATGAACCCCTTCGTCAAAATCGGCAAGCAATGGATGCTGGTCACCGCAGGCACCGCCGATTCCTTCAATACCATGACCGCTAGCTGGGGAGGCGTGGGCGAGCTGTGGGGCAAGCATGTGGCCTGCACCTATATTCGCCCGCAGCGCAAGACGAAGGTGTTCTTGGACGACCAGGATCTGTTCACCTTGAGCTTCATCACCGAGGACCATCGCGATGCCTTGAAGCTGCTCGGCTCCGTGTCGGGCAACGATGACCCCGACAAGGTTTCCAAGACCGACATCACGCCTTTCGAAGTGGACGGCTCGATGGCCTTCGAAGAGGCGGACATGGTTCTCGTATGCCGAAAGCTCTACGCGCAGGAGCTCAAGCCCGAATGCTTCACCGAAGCCGAGTGCAACGCGAAGTGGTACCCGGAGAAGGATTACCACACCATGTATATCGGCGAAATCGTAAAGTGCCTGGTCAACGAATAAGCAAATGAACGAAATCGATCATACGCATAAATAGCACAATTTAAGTAGCATTTGTTACCGAATTCCAAGCCCAGACATGCTAGAGTTCGGTAAGCCAATGCAAGACGGGAAATGCCTACAGGGGGTAGACATGATCAGACGAGTAATCAATATCGACGAAGAAGCCTGCAACGGTTGCGGTCTTTGCGTATCCGCATGCCACGAGGGCGCAATCGGCCTGGTGAACGGAAAAGCGCATCTGATGCGCGATGACTATTGCGATGGTCTGGGCGATTGCCTGCCTGCATGCCCAACCGGCGCCATCACCTTCGTCGAACGAGAGGCTGCGGCCTACAACGAAGCCGCCGTGCTCGCCGCGAAGGCGGAAAAGCAGCAAGCCGCGGCCCCCGCTGCGCATGCAGGCAGCTGCCCCGGTTCCCGCATGCAGGTGCTGAAGCCTACCGGCGGATGCCCCGGCTCGCGACCCCAGGTTATCGAGCAGGCAAGTGCGGCTGCAGGCGCCGAGGCCGACACGCAGCGTCCCTCCGAGATTTCCTCGTGGCCGCTGGAAATCAAGCTGGTTCCGGTGTCTGCTCCGTATTTCCAAGGTGCCGACCTGCTTATCGCGGCAGACTGCACGGCCTTCGCGTACGGCGACTTCCACCGCGACTACATGCGCGGCCGCACGACGATCATCGGCTGCCCGAAACTCGACGGCGTGGACTATTCCGAGAAGCTTGCCGCCATCATCTCCGCAAACGACATCCGCTCTATCACGGTCGCTCGCATGGAGGTTCCTTGCTGCGGCGGGCTCGAGAACGCCGCTCGCGTAGCACTTTCGCGTTCGGGAAAGCAGATTCCCTTCGACGTTGTCACCTTCAGCGTCCGCGGAGACGTGCTGTAACCGCGCAAGCAAGATGAGCGAACTGGCGGGTCGCAACGTTGCGGCCCGCCATTTTTTGTCGCTTGACTGTACCCCCAAGGGGTATATACTTCAGAACATCGCATACCCCTCTACCGTATATCTTGAAAGGGTCGAAATGAATTCCGCGCCTTCTAAGAACAGCTCGGATGCAGAGAGCAAATCCTGCTGCTGCCACCACAAGAGCACCCCGCGAACGGAAGAGATGCAGGCCGACCTGCAGAAACGTCTGAACCGCGTTATCGGCCAGCTCAACGGCGTGAAGTCGATGATCGACGACAACCGCTACTGCGGCGACGTGCTCATACAGCTTTCGGCAGCCGAAAGCGCCGTGCACAGCATCTCGGCGATTCTGCTGCAAAACCACTTGGAAACCTGCGTCGTCGAGCAGGTGAAGCAGGGCAACACCGAAATCATCGATGAGGCAATGCAGCTCATCAAGAAGTTCGCTCGCTAAGCGCAAGCTGGAGGCTTTACCCAACATGAAGAAAACCTTTGATGTCACCGGCATGACCTGCGCCGCCTGCTCGGCTCGGGTCGAGAAGGCAACCGCGAGCGTTGACGGGGTCGAAAGCGTCGCCGTCAACCTGCTCAAGAACAGCATGGACGTTCAGTTCGACGGGTCCGATAAAACCGCAGCCGCCATTTCCGCCGCGGTTGAGAAGGCGGGCTACGGGGCATACCTGCGACCGGAGCCCGGAGGAGCGCAGACCAGTGCAGCCCCGGGCACCAACAGCGAAAACGCAGCGCGAAAGGAAGAGAAGCACGTGCGCATGCGCCTGATCGTCAGCTTCTGCTTCACCGTGCCGCTGTTCTACCTGTCCATGGGGCACATGATGGGATGGCCCCTGCCGGAAATTTTCCTGGGCCACGAGAACATGCTCACGTTCGCATTCACCCAGTTCCTGCTGCTGCTTCCCGTCATCTTCGTCAATTTCAAGTTCTTCCGCGTCGGCTTCAAGACCCTTTTCCATGGCGCGCCGAACATGGATACGCTCATCGCGCTCGGATCCGCCGCCTCAACGATCTACGGCATCGCGGCCATTTACCGCATCGGCTGGGGAATGGGGCACGGCGACACCGATTTCGCGCATGCGGCGGCAATGGACCTGTACTTCGAGTCGGCGGCGATGATCCTGACGCTGATCACCCTTGGCAAATACTTCGAAGCGCGCGCAAAAGGAAAAACGACCGATGCGATTTCCAAGCTGCTCGACTTGTCGCCGAAGGAAGCGACTCGCCGCGATGACAACGGCTCCGAGCATCGCATTCCGACGGAACAGGTGCGTTGCGGCGACATCCTGATAGTGAAGGCTGGCGAGAGCGTCCCCGTCGACGGTACGTTGCTTGAGGGCATGGGCGTTCTCGATGAATCCGCCATCACCGGCGAGAGCGTGCCAGTGGAGAAGAGCCCCGGCAGTCAAGTCACGGGCGCGACCATAAACACGAACGGCTGGTTCGCCATGAGGGCCGATCGCGTCGGCGGCGACACCACGCTCGCAGGCATCGTGAAGCTCGTCGACGAGGCAACCTCCACGAAGGCTCCCATCGAGAAAGCGGCCGACAAAATCGCCGGCATCTTCGTTCCCGTCGTGATCGCCATCGCCCTGGCCACCTTCATCGTATGGATGATCGTATCCGCAGGTGACGTTTCAACTTCACTAACGCACGCCATTTCCGTCCTGGTCATCAGCTGCCCCTGTGCGCTGGGCTTGGCAACCCCGACAGCGGTGATGGTCGGCACCGGGCGCGGGGCATCGAGCGGCATTTTGGTGAAATCGGCCGAAGCGTTGGAAAGCGCGCACAACGTCGCAACCGTCGTGTTCGACAAAACCGGAACGCTCACGAACGGCATGCCAAAAGTGACGGATGTCTTCACCGCAGAGGGCACGGATGGCGCAAACCTTGCGGAATGCGCGCTGGCCCTCGAGGCCAAAAGCGAGCACCCCCTCGCGATTGCCATTTGCGATTGGGCCGAAAGCAAAGGAGCGCTACCCCGCGACGTTTCGAACTTCAAGCAGATTCCCGGAGGGGGCGTGCGAGCCGAACTCGAAGGCTCAACGCTGCTTGCAGGCAATCTCGACCTCATGCGGAAGTTCGGCATCGACGTCGAAGAGTACGCAAGCCAGGCTCAAACCCTCGCCGACGAGGGCAAAACGCCCCTGCTCATCGCCGCCGACGGAGCCTGCCTCGGCCTGATCGCTCTTGCCGACACCGTGAAGCCCTCGAGCGCGGCGGCATTGGCCGAGCTGCGCGCGATGGGTATCCGCACCGTCATGCTCACCGGCGACAACGAACGCACCGCGAAGGCGATCGGCAGTACCGTCGGCGTCGACGAGGTGATCGCAGGCGTGCGGCCCGATGGCAAGGACGCGCAGATTCAGCGTCTGCAAACGCACGGGAGGGTGGCCATGGTCGGCGACGGCATCAACGACGCGCCGGCCCTTGCGCGAGCCGATGTCGGCATCGCCATCGGCGCCGGCACCGACATCGCCATCGACGCCGCCGATATCGTGCTCATGCGATCGGACGTGCTCGACGTCGCGTCCGCCATCAAGCTTTCGAAATCCACCCTGCGCAACATCAAGCAGAACCTGTTCTGGGCGCTCATCTACAACACCATTTGCATCCCCGTGGCCGCCGGCGTCTTCAGCTTTACCGGCTTCACCTTAAACCCGATGATCGCGGCGGCGGCCATGAGCTGCTCGAGCGTCTGCGTCGTCACCAACGCCCTGCGCCTGCGCGGATGGCGGCCGAGCTTCCTCACGCAAGCCGCTAGGGATGCTGAAAACGCCGACGAGGCGCCAACCACCACGAATGCAACGGAAGTCGAGCCTTCCGATAAGCAGAATAACGACGATGCGCTGCCGGAATGCGGCGCGAAGGAGGAATGCATTATGGAGAAGAAGCTCACCGTCGAAGGCATGATGTGCCAGCACTGCGTCGCTCACGTGAAGAAGGCGCTCGAGGGCGTCGATGGCGTGACGGAAGCAGTGGTAGATCTGGACGCTGGCACCGCCACCGCAAAGCTTTCCGCGGTCGTCGCCGACGAAACTTTGATCGCCGCCGTAGTCGATGCCGGCTATGAGGCGAAGGGCATCGAGTAGCCCGCGAATCCGCAGCCTTCAGAATCGAAACCAAACGGGGTTCCTTTAGATGGAACCCCGTTTTCTATGAATGGGAGACGATGCCGCGAAGCGCCGCGACCAGCTTCTCGTTCTCTGCGCGCTTGCGAACGGAAATGCACATCCGCGTGTTGCGCTCGATGCCGGGCGTGTGGTCGAGCGTGCGTACGAGAAAGCCGCGAGCCTGCAACTTGCGCACCAATTCCGCCTGGTCAGCGGCCCCGAGGGACATGCTAGCGCTCGGCGAGTACGAGCACATGACGAAATTCGCCTCAGCCGGGTAGATGACCATGCCGGGAACTAAAGAGAGCATGCATTGCAGCCAGGGAATTTCAGTCTCAAGCAGTTCGCGCGTCTTGTCTAGCTGCTCGCCGCTTTCAAGCGAAAGTCTCGCAAGGGCATTCGCCAACAGCGGGGAAGCCGGACCGCCCAGACGGCTCGCGATCGAGTCAATAGCCCCGGGGCTCGCGATGGCGCATGAAAGGGGCAAGCCCGGTAACGAATAGATATCAGTGAACGACTGGATGACGATAAGGTTCGGATACGTTGCGATCATCGGCACGACCGATTCGCCGCCGAGCGTCAGATCGATGCCGCGCTCGTCGACGACGACCCAATCGCATGTCTGCAAATACGATCGCAGCGTATGGCGGGGCAGGAGTCTGCTCGTGGGAAAGCCCGGGTTCGAAAGGACTGCGGCGTTGAATGCAAGCTCCTTCGTGGGGCCGGTATGCCGCTCGGGCGTGACGTAGCCGTCGGGGTTTTTCACGGGAACCACCGTATGCCCGGCATTCTCGAACGTGCTCACATGGCTGTTCCTAGTTGGCAGGGGGACGGCCACCCGCGTTTGCGGGAAAGCGGAGGCGACGGCGGCTAGAACCTCGGTCGGCGTGGTGCCGACGGCGATGTTGTCGGGGCTGACGCCGTAGCGCTTCGCAAGAAGGCCGGGGAGTTCCACAATGGCCTGGGCGCTGTCGCCGTTCATACCGTTCATGCTGATGACATGCATGGCCGCGACGAACGAATCGGGGGTGCCGAGGGGGTTAAGCGTCTGCGAGAAATCATGCCAGTCGACGGCGGTTTGGGCATCGCAAGGCAAAATAGGCGGCACATCGGGCATGGACGCGCCGAACGATTTGACTTGCATCTGATTCAACGGGGCGCTCACCGCAGCCCTCCTTTCGCCTCGCATCGAATTGTTCGGGTTCGATATCGTAACACACCTGATGGGCATAGCCGAGAATGCTAGACTATCCTGCATGAACAATGTCTCTCGACACAACAGCACGCACGAGAAAGCTCCCAATGGGCGCTGCAGCCATGCGCTTTTCAGCGAAGAAGACGCCGCAGACGCGTTCGCGGGCCTCGGGCATTGGACAGGGCCAGCTATACTGCTTGTCGACCTCGATGCGTTCTTCGCTTCCGTCGAGCAGCTCGATCACCCAGCATGGCGGGGAAAACCCGTCGTCGTCGGCGGGGATGCCAATCGCCACGGCGTCGT
>CAVBPP010000123.1:0-15867 GCA_963597295.1 Paratractidigestivibacter sp.
GGAACGATGTATCGATGAACACCGGAATGCTGTAGCGAATTCACTGTAATAAGCAACGCACATCGTGTCGCGCGTTATGACGTTGCGAATATTGTTGTCAGGGTTGCTCATTTTCGTGCTCCTACGATTGTTTTGCCTTATCTTGCCATTGACGGTTCCTCGCTCGGTCATTTACGCCCGAGAACGTCCATTTTGCTTCTGACTTGAAGTAGTGGGTCCTCGCGACGTAGCTTATCGAGTTGCTCGTTCAGTTCGCCAATTTTTTCGCAAATTTCTTCCTTGCGAGAGATTACGGCAGCCATTGCGTCTTCATCCGCCATCGGAATCATCAATTTTTCCAAATCGGATTTGGCCAGCGCATTCTTCCCTGAATCGAGCTGAGAAGCAACGAGTCGGCTGTTCATGGCAATCGACAGGTACTCAGGATCAATCTTCTCTGAATCTGGCCAGATGATGAAAAGGTTGTTTGCTACGAGGGTGGGACCTACAGCCGCATAGCGGGCAACGCAGTTGCCGGTTCGCGGCATAAGCAAAACATCGCCATCTTCAGGAAGAAGCGTGTACCGTTCCTGCCCGGAGGGTATCTTTTCTATACACTTCGCCACAACACTACTCCCGTGATTATTAGGCATGGGCCTGATGGATGCGTTATCTACGTAATATGACCTATCAGGCCTATAAGTGCCTACCTTGTCATCTGCATGCAGGGTTCCGAATACGAT
This sequence comes from Paratractidigestivibacter sp., assembly GCA_963597295.1. Lineage (GTDB taxonomy): Bacteria > Actinomycetota > Coriobacteriia > Coriobacteriales > Eggerthellaceae > Senegalimassilia. Next base: position 723 of record CAVBPP010000123.1, read on the forward strand.
GGGGCTGCTCTCCTTCGTATCCCCGCATATAGATAGATCCTTGCCTTTTAGCGATGTCCCACGACTGATTTTTTTCACTAACTCTTTAAGGGGCACATAGCGCACGTCCCCTTGAGTCTCCATAAAGTAAGGTGGGAAGGGTTTCCACTCGGCTTCAGTTCCTAGCACTCTGACGGTCTTTTCATTCCCGCGCTCGTCAACGGACGTCATGGCAACCAAGCCTGTGTATCCATCATGCCGACTATCCCAGACAAGCAACCGACACTTGTAACTTTTCGGGAACTCCACTGCTTTGAGCATGTGGCCTGCGCCTATATATCCCTCATAGCCAAAACCTGCGCCCTTGTCGTTTTCTTCCGCTCCCTCCCAGACTATCGCATTGATGCAGCGAGCGGCTTGGGCATGGGCTCGCTCTGAAAGCGAGTCGCTTTGCGGTATCACGCTCAGGCTCCATCCATCGCCCGATGCATCTGCGTATTTACCCTTGGGTGCAGGTCCGGAAGCCCGAACCAGACCTATCGTCGTGCCATCGCAAGCGGATTCAAGTTGCCCAACGCTGCCGAAGAACCCGATAAACCTCTCCGAATCTACGTTTAGGCATTTCTTGAGGATCTCAGAGAACGTAGATAGCTCTTCGAGCAAGTCCTCCCATACCTCCATGGTGCAAAACTTATCGCCGCATAACCGAACCCTATTCGAATTTTCGATAGATTTGCCGGTTAAAAGGTTGGTGACGGTCTCGGGGCCGATCCAGGCCATTGGCGGTATCAACGCGAATTTACGCGGCCCTCCTTCAATGGCGAGTGCGTGGGATATATAGCCTAGATAATCAGGGTCGACCAATACCAAATCCACCGAATCGTCCAAAGACTCGTCAAGGCTCTTGTAGAGCAGGGAACGCGATTCAGACAGCACTTCACCAAGAGACGATTTACTTTCGACTAGAACTTCCCCAACAAGCAATCTGAAGTACTCCTCAGAGCCCACGGAAACATCTAGATCCTTCGCTTTATTTGCTGCGGCCAAGCGAATCTGCTCAATGTCGATATCACTGCACTTGTTCATAATTACTCCCTTTAGATTTACCCACAAAATACAAAACGCTGTCCAGGACAAACGCCATGCCTATGCCGCAGGCAGCACATAGCGCACCGCGGATGCAGATACCGCAAGCTTTCGGCTCAGCGAACCCCTACGCGAAACCACCAAGGTAGGCTTATTGCAAGCTTTAGCCCTTAATGCGACATCGGCGAAAATACCATCACCGGAAACGATGATCACAGCCGCAAATGTTTCGAGCTTATATTCACGAGCAGCGTTAATAAGTGCGAGGTCAGCCCCATCATGGCCCTTCCTCAAAACTTGCCTTGGCCCACGCCATTCAATCCCACTAGTCAGACAGTTCATCCCATGACCTCGTTCCAACAACAACGAGGTCATTATCGGTAAGCGCAAGGTCTTCGGTAATGGATGATTTCGCTTTGCGAATATCGCAGGGTTCGAGCACGCCTTTCCCGCAGTAGTTCTCGATATCGATCAAGATCAATCGCCTAGTCAGGCGAGTAGACCCCCTACCGCCGATGAGCGCTCCATAAGAATAGAGCGCCGTATACGAGCCGTTTTCGCAAAAGCTTTTCTTTTGACCCCTCAACGCAAGCTCCTTCCGTAGGAAATGATTTGGTATCTTGAATACCAAATTTCGATATCTTCACTTTAACCGTTATTTTGGTATTGTCAATACCAAAATTGAAATTAGGGACCGAAAGAAAAACAAACATAGAGCGCGATAGGAAAAATATCGCTACGAATTAAGGCAACGTGCCCTAATTCGTATGCTCTTGCAATACAGGCATTACTAATGCAGCGCCCTACGCCAACCAGTATCCTTTGCAAACGGAAAAGCCGCGCCCGAAGCTTGCGCTTCGAACGCGGCCTTCCAAAGTGGCAGCGCGTCCCTCTAAGCGAAGAGGGTTTGCATCGGCGAGGGACGCTTGCCTTTCGAATCGTTATATTCCCATTCAACGCTGCCAAGCCTTCGCAAAGCGAATGACTCGCAATGCCGGCGAACCCAATCGCAAGCGATCTCGAAACGAAATTGGGACAGGGAGACCGACCCCCTGCCCCAGTGCTATCGAACGACGGACGACCACCGCCCCGCGGGCAGGCGACCCCGCCTCAGCTGCTATTTGTCGTTGGCGGCCAGCTTCACTTTCTCGCCCTTCTTGGCCACCAGCGGCATGCTCACAGCCTGGGTCGGGCAAACCTCGACGCAGGCATGGCAGCGCGTGCAGTCAGCCAGGGTGCGCTCGCCGTATTCGGGGTGGCGCAGGTTGATGTCGGCCGTGCAGGCCATGGCGCAACGGCTGCAGGGGGTGCCCTTCGTGGTTTCCAGGCACTTCGTGTCGTCGATGGTCGGCTTCAGCGTGCGGCTGAAGCGGCTCATCAGGTTCATCAGGCCCGCCATCGGGCAGAAGCGCGTGCACCACTTGCGCAGGAACACCAGCTCGATGATCAGCATCAGCGGGATCAGCACGACAGACCACGTCAGGTCGGCAGCGGCGAACAAGCGCCAGATGACCAGCACGGTCGCGAACGTCAGGCCGATGGGGCAAATCAGGCAGAATACCGGGAAGCCAAAGATGGCCGTCGAAAGCAGCGCGCCGCCCAGCACGTAATGGCGCGAGTCGAGCTTCTGGCGCTTTTCCTTGCACGACGTGCAGTTACCGCAACCGTCCTTGCCACCGCAGCCCAGTTCGAACTTGGCGATGTCAAGAATCTCGTCGTGCTTTTCCTGCTCAAGCTGCTTGCGCTTCTTATGCGAGCGGAAGAAGTCGCGGATCTTCTCAACCAGCGGCACCGGGCAGATCCAGCCGCAAAACGCACGGCCGACCAAGAACACCAGCAGCGCCATGATAATGATGGAGAACACCGCGCGGGGCACCAGCGTTTTGGTGGCCAGCATGGTGGTGAAGGCGCCCAGCGGGCACAGGGCGCTGAACGAATCCCAACCGAAGCCGGAAAGCGTGCCCATGTTGATGCCGGCGATCAGGCAAATTGCCAGGATGACGAAAACGGCCGCGGCAACGATAGTGCGGATTTTACTCAGTTTCATGGCAACCTCCTTACAGCGCCGAAAGCGGACGGACGACGATGGCTCGCTCCGTGGCGCCGGCCACGATGGAGCCCTCACTCAACGACACGCACACGCTCTCGCAGGCGCCGCAGCCAACGCACTTGTCGTTGATTACGTACGGACGCGAGCTGTAGCCCGTGCCGTCAAGCTCGATGGCGTCGTATCCGGTTTCCGCGCAGGCGTCGTAGCAGAAGTGGCAGCCCGTGTCGCGGTACGCCAGGCAGGTCTTCTGATCGATAACGGCCAGGCCGATGACGTTGCTGTACGCGTTCGCGCCGTCCGGCAGCGCCAAAGCGCCGGTCGGGCAGGTTTTCACGCACAGCGGAATGCCGCCGTTTTCCTCAACGCAGAAATCGCACCAGTTGCTGGAGAAATCAAGCGCCGGGCTGCGCATGCCCAGCAGGCCGTCCTCGATGCGCGCAGGGTAGATGACCTTGCGCGGGCAGGCCTCGTAGCATTTCTCGCAACGGATGCAGGCATCGACCAAGTGCGCCTCGTCCTGGCCTCCGGGCGGGCGCTTCAGCGGCGTGTGGCCCACATAGCGCAGTGCGCCAAGGCCCAGAAGCACAGCGGTGCTGGCCACGCCGATGATGACCGCGCGGCGCGTGGTGGTCATAGGCTCTTTCTTCTTGGAAGGCTTGTCGCCGCCGGCGGGCTCGGCCGCGGGCGCTTCGGGCGCAGCAGCTTCAGCGGCAACGTCCGCGCTGGCGGCCGCATCGGCGGCTGCGTCCAACCCCTCCTGTTTCTCTTCGCTCATTGAAGACCCCTCTTCTCGTCTAGCGAAACCTCTCCTCGCAGTCTGGAAACCCCCGCCGAGAAACGGGCTGCGCCCGCTGGCGAAAATCAGATTGCAACTGCCTTATATTAGCAGGCTCGGTAGAGCAACTACGCCAATTCGTAAAAGCGCTACCGAACATGATAAGACAAGGTGAATCTGCTTCTCGCGGAAGAATAATACCCCGTCTGAAGCAGTTAATCCGACAAAATCACTCAGGTAATTCGCTTGAAATAGAACGGTTCCGCCGCCCAAAGCGGGCAGCGGAACCAGAGGGCTCCCAGCCGTTGCCGGAAGCAGGGCTTAAATTCGTGCCGGAAGCCCTCTCCGTTTCAAACTTTCAATAGCTCGCCTTCGGTCGACCAGAACCCAAGGCTCGCCTTAGCCGGCGGGCTAGCGAAAGCGCCAACCCGCCAGCGCGATTACAGCTGGTACAGTGCGAAGATTCGCAGGCAGACCAGGTACAGCAGCACGCGCCAGATGATGCCGCCGGCCATGCAGGTCACGGTAGCGGCAACAGAGTAGCCCAGCAGCTGATTGCCCTGCTTGGCCTTGGCCAGGTAGGCCAGCGCGACCGGGACAACGATGCCCACGATAACGGCGCCGAGCCAGAACAGAGGCGCATTCGAGCCGGCGATCAGGCTGCCAACGGTGCCCGCACGGTCGACCATCGGCACGTCAGGCAGCGTCGGGTCGAAGTAGTACGAGATGCTGACCGAGTACAGACCGGCCGAACCGTTGATGATGAACGCGTAGATCAGCACGACGATCAGCTGCAGCACGCCACCGATAAGGACGGTCTTCAGCAGGAAGTCCTTCGCATCGTCGTCCTTGCTGACCACGGCGATGATCAGCGAGGCCAGGCCGCCCATGAACACGGTGTTCACCAGGTAGTAGACGATGAGCATCGGGGTGTTCCAGGTGGGCAGCGCTTCCATCAGGTAGGAGTCGCCGGTCACAGCGGGAAGCGCCAGGCCAACGATGATGGCCACAACGCCGCACCACTTCGGTGCCACGCCGTCTTCGGAACGACGCATGAACAGGAAGAACAGCACGATCACGATGAACTCGGCAACGCAGCCCCACAGCTCGAGCGTAATGCCCGAAACGCCGAAGCCGTTACCGCCGAGCAGCGCGGTGAACGCGTTGAAGATGCGCTCCCAGTGCTGCAGGTGCATGAACACGGCAATGCCGCCGATGACCAAGGTCACCAGTGCCGCGATCAGCGACATGTTCTGCATCTTCTTGCCCTTACCCATGACGGTAAGCAGGCCCTGTGCGGCCAGGATGCCACCGGACAGGCACAGGAAGAACGTGAAGAGAACTAGAGGCCATTCTGGTTGCATGATCTACTCCCTCCACTTTCGACCCTCGCGGAGCAGGTACATCAGCTTGGGCTTGTTGCCTGCGTCCTTGAGGTGATGAATATCGTTTTCGGTGTACGCCTCGACGTAGTCCTTCATCTTGACGCGAGTCTTCGTCATCTCGTCGTACTGGCAGCCGGGGCTGTCCGGATGCGCAGGACCCTCGAAGTTGTCCACGCCCTTGTCAAGGTCACCGAAGAAGCGAGCGCGGGCGCCGCACTGAGCGACGCACTGGGGCAGCTCGCCCTGGCTGATGCGCTGCTCGCACATGGTGCATTTCTCGACGACGCGCTCTTCCTCGTTGAGGTAGCGAACGCCGTACGGGCAGGCCAGCGCGCAGAAACGGCAGCCAATGCACTTGGACTTGTCGATCTGAATGGTGCCGTCCTCGCGAATGTGGGAGGCGCCGGTAGGGCAAACCTTCACGCACTCGGGGTTAGCGCAGTGCTGGCACTGAACCGGAAGGAAGTACATCTCCACGTCCGGGTACTGGCCCGAGCCGCCCTCGATAGGATGCGGACCGATGCGCAGCGTTTTGATCCAGAAGTTGCCGACGTCGACGCCGTTGATCGCCTTGCAGGCAACCGTGCAGGCCAGGCAGCCCGTGCAGCGGTTCAAGTCGGTGATGATCGCGTAATTAGCCATGGGTGAACCTCCTTCCTATTATTTGTACTGGCCGAGCTTGTCGCTCAGCGAACCTTTATTGGTGTACTGACCCAGGGAGTCGCTACCGCGGCTGCCCTTCTGCAGCTTGCCGCCGGAAATGGCGTCGGAAGACTGAATCGACGGCTGGCAGCCCTTGGCGCTCATGTCGGCGAACGTCAGGTCGGTCTTGGCGTCGGCCAGACGCGGGTCGTTGGACAGCCATTCCTTCAGGCGAGCGTCGTTGGCGTTCGTGATGGCCGGGTTGCCCTTCGGGTCGCACGGAACCGGGTTCTTGAACGGCGAGTTGTCTGCGGTGGCCTTGTAGATCAGGACCGGAACGCCGCGGAGCTGGGAAGCGCCGCAGATCCAGCACTGAGCGTACTTGTCCATGATGCAGTTGATGCCGACAAGTTCGAAGCCGTGCGAAGCGGTGTCCATCTCGGGGTACCACCAGGCGTGGTTCGCGTTGATGGTGCCTTCCTTGATGCCGTAGTACAGGTCTGCGACCTCGCGGACGGCGCCCCAAGGCGAACGGACCCACACCCAGTCGCCCTGCTCGATGCCCATGCGTGCGGCGTCTGCCGGGTTGATCTCAACACGCGGCGAGGGCCACAGCTCGCGGCACCAGGGAAGCTGACGGTGCTCGGAGTGGAAGTACACGGGCTGACGGGAACCGGTCGTCATGATGAACGCGTGGTCGTCGCCGTACTTCTCAAGGTTCTCCTTGTACTCTTCCATCAAATGATCGCCCTTGTAGTTGTCATTGATGTAGGAGTCGGTCGTCGAAATCTCGTTGGCCTGGGCCTTGTGGTAGTAACGCGGGGCCTGGACCTTGGAGTTCTTCGGCTCGAACCAGTGCGGGAACTTGTCGACGTCGGGAATCTTGCCATCGTAGGCGGCGCGATCGGGCGAGCAAGTCTCGGCGAAGGTCTTGGTGCCGTCGGGGATGTAAGTCTCGGCGATGGTGGACCAGATCTCGACCTTGGCGGTCGGGGTCATGAAAGCGCACTTCTCGTCGATGGCGGAGTACAGGTTGTAGCCACCCTGCTGACGACGGTAACCCATCTCCCAGCGACGGTAGGTGCCCCAGCGCTCGGGATGCCACTTGCGGCAGTCGAACCAGCCCTCTTCCTGGAACTTCTTCGCATACTGCGGGAAGTCGGGGCCGTCGGGGTATTCCTCGATCTTCCACCAGTCGGTGGCGTCCTTGAGCACGCGGTATTCCTGCTCTTCGTAGGTGACGTTGCCACCCATCTGGACGAAGTTGTTGTAGTCGAGGTTGTTCCACTCGTCGTAGTCTTTGTCGCGGTTGTTCCACACGACGCCCATGGCCTTGTACAGGCAGATGACGGCAACCGGGTCGTAGATGCAGTCGCCCATCGGCTCAACTGCACGCTGACCGGCGCCGAACAGGCCGCCAGCGCCCTGGGACACGCGGCCGGTGTTGACCTCGAGCCAGTGCAGGACCGGGATGACGATGTCAGCGCAGCCGTTGTTCGGGCAGGACCACAGGTTGAAGTCGAGCCAGAAGTCAAGGCGGGTCAGAGCCTCCCAAGCCTCAAGCAGGTTGGACTCGTTCATGAAGTCGCCGGACATGCACACGCCGCCATGGATCTGGTACGGGGTGTCGATGCCGTTGATGGAGTCCCAAATGGTCGCGGAGTCAGCCCAGCGGTTCCAGTAACGCAGCAGCGGGAAGCGCTCAGCGGAGATCTGCTTCTCGTTGGACTGGAAGGACGTCTTCAGAGCAGGCCATGCGCGGGAGCTCTTGTAAGCGCCGCCCTTGCGCTCGGCGATCCACCAAGCCTCGTCGTGGCTGGGCACATGGTTGCCGTAGCGCTCGGCCAGCGGGGACTTCTCGTCGATAAGGTACTGGACGAAGTTCTGGATCAGCGGAATCTGGTCCTCGATGGAAAGGTCGCGCGGCGTGTTGCCGAGCTCCATCGTGCCGATGCCCTCGCGGATGCCCCAGTCACGCGGCTCGTGGTCGGTGACCAGCATGTTCGCGCGGCCGCAGCAGCCGTCGACCTCGGCCTTGGAAGAACCGCGGTTGCCGGCGGGCTCGTCGGAGTTGCCGGTGATGCAGGCGATGATCTGCAGAGCACGGGAGTTCTGCACGGCATGGCCGGTCTGGTCGGGAGCCAGCTGGTAGTGGATGCCACCGTTGCCATGAAGCGGGTTCAGGCGGGTGGTGTAGCACTTGACGGCTTCGACGATCTTCTCGGCGGGAACCTCGGTGACCTGCTCGCAGTATTCCGGGGTGTACTCGGACAGGCTGTCGGAGAAAGCTTCCCAAACGGTGCCGGCCTTGATGGTGGTGCCGTTCTTCAGCTTGATCTCGACGCCGCCGGGGAACAGAGCGGGGTTCTTCGGCAGACCCTTCGGGTTGGACTTGGCGCCCTTCTCATTGCCCGAGTTCCAGTACTTGTCGTAGGTCGGGTCATTCGGGTCGGCGAAGTGAGACGGGTCGGGCAGCCAAGCATCGGCGACGATGGGCTTGTACGGATGCTCGATCCAGGTGCCGGTCGTCGGGATCTTATGCTTCTCGCCCTCCCACTGGCATTCCTCTGCATCCCAGTAGGTCGGCTTCTGGTTGTTCTCATCCCAGCAGATGAAGCGGCGATAGGAGTACTTCTCGTCGGCGGGCTCCCACCACTGGCTGATCCACTCGCGGTCCACATCGGCCTCGGTCAGGATACGGGACTCCATGTCGATGCCGCCGTTCATCTCCTGGAACCAGCCCTTCTTCGTGCGGCCATCCTTCTCGGGATTCCACAGGAACGGAGCGTTGGTCCAGCGACGGACGAACAGATCGTCGTAGGCCTCGTTGTCCAAGATCCACTTCAACCAGGTCAGCGACAGGCACAGGTCGGTGCCTACGCGCAAAGGCAGCCAAATATCGGCTTCCTTTCCCAGCGGAGTCATGCGCGGGTCAATAAGAATATGCTTGTAAGCGCGCTGCGAGCAGTCAACGACGGTACGGTTGGTGGAGTCGTAGTTCGAGTACTCGGCTGCGGTGCCCCACTGCACGTACACGAGCGGACCCTGCTCAACTTCCATCCAGGGCGAGCCGATTTCGTCGGTCAGAATACCGGCGAAGTGACGCGGGCCCTTGCAGATCTCGTATGCCAGATGGGCATTCGGGGTCGGGAAGATGGACTTCAAAGTACCGTACGGGGGCTGCGCCCAAACGCGGGACGTGCCGCCCATTGCGAAGTTGGCTTCTCCGCCGTACTTCTCAACGATTTCCTTGAACTTGGCGCCGGCCTCGTCAAAGGCGTCGGCCAAGCTGATGCGGATCCAACCCGGATCGTCCTCACCCTTGGGGTTCGTGCGCTTCAGGCAGTAGCGCAGACGGTCGGGATGGTACAGTGCGAGCATCGACGATTGAGACTTCGCGCAGCAGTGACCGCGGCTGTGAGCGTTCGATTCGTCGCCCTCGACCTTGATCACCTTGTTGTCCTGGACGGTAACCCACGTACCGCATTCGACCTTACCGCAAGCACGGCAGCACGAACGGATACGCTTGACCTCGCCAGCCGTCGTATCAGTACCCTCGGCAAGCGCCGTGGACGGTGCGGCCGCGAACCCAACGGTTGCGGCGGCGCCCGCCATTGCGGAAGCCTTCAGGAAGCTGCGACGAGTCAGTGATAGTTTCGCCATATGCCCCTCCTCTCCTTCGTTACTTCTTCTCTCTCCTTCGTTTCGCGCATTGAGCACGCAGCGTGGCGCCGTCGCTTCCGCCCGCCACCGGCAAGGGGGTGGGAGGGAGGAGGTGGCAGCGGCCGGATGCGGCGCGGCGCTGCGTACCCAATGCGCTGATTCGATAGTAGGGTGAAGGCGGATGCGCAAATCATAAGGCGCGGATGCATGAGCGGATTCATATCATCCTTGCCGGATGATTTTGAGTTGAACTGGCCATTTACACTATGCATTGCGAAGAGGAAACAGACGGCTTACCAGCCGCGTTCGCCAAAACGGGTCGCCTTCCCACCTGTTTGGAAGGCCGCCACCCGAAGCGGGCATTCGGCAGGCAGACCGCCGACAAGATGAAGAAGAGGGGACGAAAAATGGCACTACCAAGACCTTCACTGACCATGATCCTAGACGTCGACGAGCGCATGGCAACCGACGAGCTGCGCCTTGAGGTGAACCGCTGCTACGCCTACATCGGCACGGCCCTGGTTCGCACGCATCCGGCGCCCGAGGCCCCGGAAGGCGAAGAGGCTCCCATCGAGAACACCATGCAGCTGCTGGTGCGCCTGGGAACGCGCCACTACCTTGATTCGGCCGACGAGGAATCCGATGAGCTGTGGAACGAGGTTATGGAGCGCTGGTTCGCCAACCAGTTCCACAAGGTGGGCAATCAGACGCTTATCTTCAACAAGCGTCAGCGCGAGATCGGCAACCCCGAGCTTCCGTTCTCGTGGTTCGACATTGAGCTGGAAAACGGCAAGCTGCACGTGAAGATGCGCTGCAACGACGTGAGCAGCATCGACGATGCCGCATCGGCCGTGCTGACGCAGGTGCGCGACGCGTACAACTCCGGCAAACTGGGCGACAAGGCCGCCGTGAAGTGCGTTTCGATGCCGACCGATGAGTCGTGGGCCGCGCAGGTGAAGGCCGGCGCCGAGGCCGCGGCCATTCGCGCCGAGGAAGAGGCCCGCGCCGCCGAGGAGGCCGCCCGCGCCGAGGAAGAAGCCCGCGCCGCAGCCGAAGCCGCAGCTCAGGAAGCGTTCCTAGAGTCGCCCGAGCTTATGGCGGAGGACGCCGAGGCCGAAGCCGATGCCAACGGCATCGAGGGCGCCGAGGGCGGACTTGAGCCTCCGGAGCTTATCTTCGAACTTGATGAGCCTAGCTTCGACGTCGTGTACGACCAGTGGTGCGTGGAGTATACTGACGGCACCACGAAGGTTGTGGAAGCCTAAACGGGCTTTTCCGACCTGATGGCGGGTCGCCGGCTAGCTGCCGTAGTCGCAGCTGAGCGGTCCCGATCGGATGCGGCACGCGACATGCGCCGCATCGCAATTTGAAACCGCCAGGCCAAACGCCCGGCAACCGTTTGAAAACCGCCCCCGCGCAACCCGCGCGGGGGCCACAGATAGCCGCTACTGAAGGGAGATTCCACATGATTGATGCCATTGCCACCTGCACCGACCGCATGGTCAAGGTGGAAGGCGCCGCGCGCGCCGGCAAAACCGAGGCGCTCGTCCGTCGCGCCGCAACGCTCATTAAGGCAGGTGAAGCGCCGGAATCTCTCTTGGTAACGGTTTCCAACGCTTTCGCTGGCCAGGCATTCCGCCAGCGCCTGGCGCGCGCCCTGGGCGACGCCGCAACCGCTTCCAAAGTGAATATCATGACCGCGCTTGAGGCCTGCGTCGCCACGCTCGACGAGCCGGCCGCCCGCGAGGTCACCGACCGCGTTCCGCGCATCCTGACCGACGCGGAATACAACTTCTTCCTGGAGGACATGAAGACCACCGGCGAGAAGCCCCGCACGCTGCGCAACATGCTCGGCTACTTCTACAAGCAGATGGCCAGCGACGCCCCCAAGGACGACTGGAACTTCGGCGGTGCGGAAGACGCCGTGTACGACCTGGCCATGCGCGTGCTGAAACTGCGCGGCGGCATGCTGGCGCAAGAGGCGCCGGCGCTATGCTCGGTGTACCTGAAGTCCGAGGCCGGGCAGGCAGGTCGCGCCAAGTACGCCTACGTGCTGTGCGACGACTTCCAGAACCTGTCGCATGCCGAGCAGTCGTGCGTGTGCCTGCTGGCCGACAAACAGGTCATCGTCGCAGGTAACCCCAACGAAACGCGCAAGGTGCGCGGTTCGTACCCCTACGCTGAGGGCTTCGTGAAGTTCGACGCCGTGCGCCGCGACGTGAAGGTGTTCCATCTGGAAGGCGCCTATGGCAACCCCGAGGTCATCGCGTTCGCCGACGCGCTGGCCGGCTGCGAGGGTATGGATGAAGCTTACGTTGCCGGATCCGCCCAGGTCATCGCCGCGGAAGCGCCCGAGGTTGACGCCACCGCCGACGAGGACGCCGCTGAGATTCCGCCGATGCCCGCAGGCGTCATGGCCATCAAGTGGAACACGCCCGAGGACGAGCTGAACGGCATCACCAAGTACCTGCGCCACATGCTTCCCATGAACACCAACCTGCGCGAATCGCGCACCGCCATCGTGGTGCCGAACCGCCGCTGGGCCATCATGGCCGAGAAGATGCTGCGCCGCCGCGGCTTCAACGTGTCCACCGCAGGCGCTATGGGCACGCTCGCCGGTGACCCGCGCAATTCCAGCCGCGCAAAAGCGCTGGTGGCATACACGAAGCTTAACCTGCTGGCCAACCCCGACGACATGGTTGCCTGGCGCAGCTGGTGCGGCTTCGACCATGCGCTGACCAACAGCGACGCATGGATGGGCCTGCAGAACTTCAGCGAGGAAGAGGGCATCACGCTCTACGAGGCTCTTGAGCAGGTGGGCAACGCCGGCTTCGGCGCGAAGGAGCCGTTCCTGCGCGCCCGCGCGCTGGCCGAAAAATGGCGCGCCGGCCAGGAATTCATCTCGAAGAACAGCTCGCGTCGCGGGTTTGGCCTGCTGAAGGCAATCGGCGGCGAGGGCATCAGCGAGTTCGAGGCCGTGGCCGCAACCATGGTGGGCGACGAGACGGCAAAGCAGCTGTTCGAGCTTGAGCGCGCCGCCATGACCAACCCCTCCTGGCCCGAAGACCCGCACGTGATGCACATCGCGACCATGCAGAACCTGGTGGGCACCGAATACGACAACATGTTCGTGCTGGGCTGCGTTGACGGCTACTTCCCGCAGCGCAACGCGTTCGAGATCATCAGCACCGAGGAGGAGCGCGACCGCATCATGACTTCCGAGCGCCGTGACTTCATGGGAGGCGTGGCCAAGGCCAAGCAGACCCTGGTGCTTTCGTACTTCATGAAATCTGACCTTGAGCTGGCCGAACGCACCAAGATGCAAGTGGTGCGCGTAAAGAGCGAAGGCGGCAAGCGCATGGCCATCGTGCGTCCGACGTGCTTCCTTTCGCAGGCCGGCGACGCCGCCCCCACCACCGGCGGCGGTCAGGCTCTGCTTGCCGAGCACGAGCTGAACTAACGCTTCAGGCTGGCTGGCGCCTTGCGTGAGCCGAGGCGCCGATGGCACTTCGAGCTGAAAGGCCGCGATCCGATTGGGTCGCGGCCTTTTTTGTTGTTGAGCTGGCGATATGCAGGTGCACGATTGCTGACGACGTCGCGGGAGCCGCGAGCCGTAAGGCTGCAAGCCGCGAAACGCGAGATTGCGGAGCTCGCAGAGCGTAGTAACGAACGACGGCGCACAAAAGCAAAAACATGCCGAAATCGCCTGTTAAAGCGCGAGCTAGGCTTCCTCGAAATCCTCTTCGTCGAAATCTTCGTCCGAGTCGTATTCGGGGTCGGGAAACAAGGTGCACACGGCGACGGCAAGAACGCCCGAGACGATGACCCCCGCAAGCGAAATCGCGTCTGGCATCATGTCTTTCCAAGCAGACGCGCACCCGGCAGCGCCAACGATACCCAGCAGCAACACGGCCGCGGCAAGCACGACGCCAACGATAGCGAATGCACGCGTAGGGCGCTTGCAGCACAGCGAGCAAATGCCGGCGGCAACCACCCAGCTGATGGCGACAACCCAGGTTCCCGGCTGCGAAATCATGGTGAACATGATGTCCGCAGGCATCATCCCCGCAGTAGTACTGGCGGCGTTTCCCCAGGTAAAAAGCGTGCTCCAACCCAATAGAGAACCAGAGCCGAAACTCGCGAGCGAAAAGGCTGTAAACGCCTGGAACGCCGCGGTTCCCATGGCGGGAAGCACGCGCAAGCTCAAGCCGGAGGCCAAAGGCGCGAAAGGCCCAAGGCAAACAGAGCCCGCAATCGGGACAGCCAGCGCAGTATTCGCCAGCGAATCGCCATGGCGGCCGAGCAGCCACCACCAGGCGATGGTCGCGGCAAGCAAGATGCAGCCGCCCGCCGGGCAGCTTTGCGCGATAAGCGCCGCCGAAAGCGAGGCGAAGCCCAGCAGAGCGCCCAGATGCGGGCGAAGCGCGCCGGCAAGCGCCACCAACGCGCCGATTCCCCAGAACAGCGGGTTTGCAAGCCCCGCCGTCATCGGAATTTCCGACAGCGCCCAAAACGCCAACAACGCCGACCCCACGCAGCCACATGCGCGCGACGCCACGCGCAGCATGAAGGGAGTGATGCGTTCGCGCAGCGGAATGCGCGGCTCAAGCTCCTCCGGCTCGGGCTCTTCCTCCTCTTCGGGGCCCTGCACGATTGCCGCGAGCTGAAGTTTCCCCTCTCGCGCATCGCCCAGCATCGGCTCCATTTCATCGGCGAATTCCTCAACGGATTCGTAGCGCTCTTCGCGGTCGGGGTCGAGCGCGGTGAACAGCACGTCGTCGGCCTGCTCAGGCAGCTCGTCCCAGCACAGCGATGGCAGCACCAGCTCGGCATCCTCGATGGCTTCCTGAGCCCGCTGCAGGTCAGGAGCGAAAAACGGATTCTCGCCAGCCAGCATCTCGTAGGTGACGGAGGCCAGCGCCCATTCATCGCAGCGTGCATCCAGGCTTTCAGAGCGCATCTGCTCAAGCGGCATGTAGCCGATGGTGCCACCGCCGGTTTTGCCGTAGCCCGCCGCGTCGGCAAGGGTTGCAAGGCCGAAATCGGTTACTTTGACCTGGCCTTTTTCGTTGATAAGAATGTTGTCGGGCTTAATATCCAGATGCAGCACGTTGCTTTCGTGCGCCACCTCCAACGCGTGGGCAACGCCGGCGAACACGGCCGCGGCAACATCAAGCGTCAGCTCGTCGTCGTGATCGCGCAGCACCTCAGTTAACGTCATTCCCTCGACGTATTCCATGATCAGGTACGCCGTCGCGTCGCGAATTTCGAAGTCGTACACCGTCACGATGTTCGCATCGGTGAGCATCGCAGCCGTTCGCGCCTCGTCAAGCCCGGGAACGCGCGCGAGCGTATGCACCAAGTCGGCATCGTCGCTGGTCAGGCTGGTGGATTCGTCGGCTACGGAGTTGGCCGACGCCTGATCAGCCACCGCCCGACCGGCGGCGCCTCGTCGGAACGGGGAGACCCAGTCGCCAAGCTTGGCTTCATCGGCAGGGTTTTCGCCTGGGAATTCATCGGGATGTTCGCCGGAAAGCCCATCGAGGGGTTCGTCTGGCAAATCCT
>CAVBPP010000124.1:0-15541 GCA_963597295.1 Paratractidigestivibacter sp.
TCGTGTACACCGCGCCCGACGGCAGCAAGTACTACGGAAACAACGACGGCGTTCTGGGCCCCCTGCCCGTGTATTCGGCTGCCGTTCAGCGACCCGATGGCTCGTGGGATTGGTATAACAGCAACGGCGATTTGGACAGGGACGACGCCATCAATAGGATTCTGTCGACCGCCGATTCCCTGCTCGGCGTTCCGTATGTGTGGCTAGGCGTGTACCCGCAGGACGGCGGCATGGACTGCGCGTCGTTTACCTGGTACCTGTATCAGCAGCTGGGAATCGACATCGGCTTCGAAACCTATGACCAGATGTATTCCGGCGTGGCCGTCGGCTCGCTTGACGAGGCGAGGCCGGGCGACTTGATCCTGATGTACGACAACGGCTGGCCGAATTACACCCCCGGCTTGTACGAGCATGTTGTTCTGTACGCCGGAAACGGCATGATCTACGAAGAGCCCACGTTCGGCGGTCAGTGCCAGTACGTCTCCATTTGGTCGAAGGGTTTCGGCAACATCAGCATCAGGCGCATCATCGCTGATTAACGGATGATCGACATGCGGTCTTGGCGGGGGAGCGACCCTCCTGGGCTGTAGAGCAAATAGGGCTCGCTTACATGGCGCCGGGTTCCCAAGCTGCAAGGCAAGGGAGCCCGGCGCTTGACGTTTGTTGGGCGGTGGTGCCTGTCAAAAACAAACTGAAAAACTATCGTTTGTCGCGTATAATAGCCAAATCGATATATTCTTGAGGATGTATCAAGGGGTATACCGCATTCGTTAAGCGCGCATTGTCCGCGCGCGTCGGCGAATAGGACGGGGGTGAGCGGTAGGATGAGTCAGCAGACGCAAAGGCTGCGTGGCCGTGCCACGGGCTTGAACTTGGGTTATTCGGTCTGCATAGCGCTTGTGCTGGCATTTCTTATCATGCTCGCGGTCGTGTCGTCCTTGTTCGCTGCAGGTGCCGATGCGAACAATCAATCGCTCGACGAGCGTGCGGGCATCAGCTCCAGCTCACGCGCAGCAAGCACGGCTGAGGCGGCCGAGACCCCCGCTTCTCAAAATGCCGAAACCGCCACTTCCTCAAAATCGAAAAGCGCAACGAGCGAAGCCGCGGCAACGGAGGATTCTCTGAGCAACGCCGGCATGTCGAAAGCGGACAACACGGCGGTTGCCGCCGGCACGACGTACAACGACGGTGGCGTAACCGGCAAATACAAGAAGCTGGGTGAAAAGCACGTAGTCACCTACAGCTGGAAAAACGCACCGGGGTACTCAACTTTCATTTACGATAAGAACGGATCGCCGCAGTTCGTTTTCCTGCCCGGCTCTGAAGAAGTTCGTGCGGGTTCTGAGTTCACCGTTGACTCGGATTATTCCGAGGGCACAACCTATTACACCATGTCGGACGGCAAATTTACCGGCAAGTTCGTGTTTTCAGGGTGGTCGGTCACGGGCACGGAAACCATGCCTGATGAAGACCTTGAAATCACCGGCACATGGAAATACGAGATTATCGCGGACAAAACTGAGCCCAGTCCCGCCCCGACTCCCGACCCCGATTCCGGCAAAGGCGATAAGGACGATAAGGGCGATAAGGGCGATACCCCTGACAAAGGCGACGGCGACAAGGGCGACAAGGACGAAGGCGACCAAACGGCGAAGCATAACGTGACCTACTCGTGGGCCGCGAAGGATAAGGCCGACTCCGACAAGAACCTGCCCGTGCTCTACGACGCGTACTTCGTCGACGAGGCCGGCGCGGTGGTCGAACCCGAGGCGCCCGAAGCTCAGCAATATGCCGAGGGCGCCGAATTCCTCGTCGATACCACCTGGTACGCAGGTAAGAAGCTCTACGTTGTGGACTTGCAGGGAAACAAGCTCTCCGCCTGGATGTTCTCGGGCTGGTCGCTTTTCGGGCCGCAGGTCATGGGCCAAGGCGATGTTGAGATAACCGGATCGTGGTCAAGTGCCCTTGTGCTTTACAGGGTGTCCTACGACTGGACCGACGCCCCTGCTGAGGGCACGGTTCTTCACCAGGTTGACCAAAGCACGATGGAGCCCATGTCCGAATCGCATACCGTCAAGCTGCCCGATGCGGTGGAGAAAACGTCGGGTATCGACATGACGCTCGACGACGAATTCGAGAAGGACGCCGAATACGCCGAACTTGACGCCGACGGGAACGTGACGGGCTACTGGACGTTCGGCGGTTGGGAATCCGACGAGGTTGACCCGTATCAGGACCCCTCGACCGGCAAATATGTATACCAAATAGGTCAGAAAGACATCGTATTCAAGGCAAGCTGGACCTATCGAAGCGCGTAGAGGCAAACTCGCGGCGGCAAAAGCCGGCAAAATTCGCAGGTGAGCTAATCATTTGAAATCGCAGGAATGGAGCGACGGATAGAAACAATGACCGCAGCTAAGGCACATAACGAAGAAGTTCAGAAGCAGAAGCGCTCCCATTTCCTGCGCATAGCCTTTCTGGCCATTTTGCTTGCGGTTGTGTTCGTCGTTTCGGTCTGCATCGGCACGTTCTCGGTTTCTCCGGCCGATCTTGTCTCGGTCGTCTTCCTTAAAGACTCGAGTGCCGTAAGCCCTGCCGTTTGGACGCTCGTTAACGAGGTGCGCCTGCCGCGCGTTGTTCTGTGCATGTTCATCGGTGCGGCGCTTTCCATCGCGGGCGGCGCTTACCAGGGGCTTTTCCAGAATCCCATGTGCTCGCAGGATGTGCTCGGCGCCTCGTCGGGAGCGTCGTTCGGCGCCGCGCTCGCTATCCTTGTCGGGCTTTCCGGCGCCTTCGTGTCCATTTTCGCATTCACGTTCGGCCTGATAGCGGTCGCGATCGCAACAGGCGTTTCGCAAATCAGCAGGACGAATCGCATCCTCGCGCTCATCCTCAGCGGCATGGTCGTCAGCTCGCTGTTCTCTAGCGGCGTTTCGGCCATCAAGTTGGTCGCCGACACCGAAGAGGTGCTGCCGGCCATCACCTATTGGCTCATGGGTTCGCTCACGGGGGTTCGCTCGAGCGACGTGCTGCCTACGATCGCGCTGCTCGTGGTAGCTTCCGCCCCTATTTACCTGCTGCGTTGGCGCATCAACTTGCTGGCAACGGGCGAGGACGAGGCGAAGAGCATGGGAATCAACACGACGGCCATCCGCCTTATCGTCATCTGCTGCGCCACGTTCCTCACCGCAACATGCGTGTCGGTTTCTGGCCTGATCGGTTGGGTTGGGCTGGTCATTCCCCATTTCTGCCGTCTGTTCGTCGGCAACGACTATCGCCGCGTTATTCCCGCGTCTATTCTGATGGGCGCCTCGTTTTTGCTGGTGGTGGACGACTTGGCCCGTATGCTCACGGTTTCGGAGATTCCCATCGGCATCTTGACGTCGTTCGTGGGCGCGCCGGTGTTCCTCCTACTTATCAAGAGGGGAGGCAGCTCGCGTGTCTCTTCACGTTAACGATCTGCATTACGCATACGGTTCAACCGAGGTGCTGCGCGGGATAAGCTTCACCGCGCAATCGGGGGACCTTATTGCGATCATCGGGCCAAACGGCGTCGGCAAGTCTACGCTGTTCAAGTGCATTCTTGGGTTCTTGCATGGCTATACGGGCGAAATTTTGGTGGACGATAGGAACATTCAGCAGATGTCGCGCCCCAACATTGCACGCGAAATCGCCTATATTCCGCAGTCCACCCAGCAGGTTTTCGACTACACGGCGCTCGAGATCACGATGATGGGACTTGCGTCGCGCCTGGGGCGCTTCCAAAATCCCACGAAAAGCGACGAGGAGGAATGCCTCGATGTGCTTGGCGAGTTGGGAATAGCGCACTTGGCCCATCGTGGTTGCGGCGAGATTTCCGGCGGCGAATATCAACTGGTTATGCTCGCGCGTGCCCTGGTGCAGAAGGCGAAGGTCCTCATCATGGACGAGCCTACGGCGAACCTAGATTACGGCAACCAGTTTAAGGTGATGCAGAAAATCGACGACCTTGCGTCGGCGGGCTACACCATCCTGACTTCCACGCACGACCCCAATCAGGTGTTTCTGCACGCCAATCGCGCGCTTGTGCTGAAAGGCGGCAAGGTGTTGGTAGACGGCGCGCCAAGCGATGTCCTTACCGAAGACGTGCTTTCCGCGCTCTACTCAATAGACGTTGCGAAGCGCGAGGTTAATGTTGACGGGCGCACAGTGAACGTCTGCGTGCCCAGAAGCGGCAAAGCGGGAAAATCCCAGGCAGATGGCGCGTCCGCACCAAAGACCGCTTCCGACGAGGACGGCGGTCGCGAATGAAGAGGCTTGCCGTATTGCTTCTTCCCCTGGTGCTTTTCGCGGCAATCTCCAGCGCGCTGGTGTGCCCGACGGAAGCCTATGCCGATTTCTCCATCTACGTGGGATACGCGGGCGGCCCCTACTACAAAAAGACCGTGTACACCGACAGCGACATGACGGCGATGTCGAGCAATACGCTGTATGCCTATTCGGGCTTGGACAAGAAGCCCTCTCTCAGGAAGGCGTACGGCCGCGGGGTTGTTCTGTCGGACCTGTTCACGCGCACCGGCATCAATACGGGCGCCTTGTGGCGTTTCTACTTCTCGACGACCGACGGCTATGTGCAAGATGACGGCGGCGAGGGCTATAACGCCTGGTATTACGATCAGCTTTGCAGCAATCGCTTTTACTATCCGAACCTGTTCGCGGGTACCGTCATCGAGGACGGCGAAGTGTATTGCGACCCGGATATCGTTTATAACGGCGCGGTGGTCGTGCCCACCATATTGGCCTATCAGTCCGATTATCACCGTGCCGAAACGCAGGATGAATGGAATAGCTGCGAGTTGAAAAACGAGCCGTATCGCCTATTGTTCGGTCAAACCGACCCTGCCGTCGGCAATGCGCACGCTTCGGCTCAAAACATCACGGCTATGACGTGCATTTTTGAGGGAACGCCGACGATCTCGTTCGGCGATCAGACCAAGATAGAAGGCGAAGTCGGCGATGTGGTCACCATCACCCCGACCATCACCGCAGCCGACTCGCTTATCGAGCAGTATGGGGTTTATGACCTGAAATGGTCCATCGACGATTCTGAAGTGGCGGAATTCGTGAAAGACGCCGATGGCAACCTTGTCCTCGACGAAAATGGCGGCGTTCAGATTCGCCTGAAGACCGACGGCAAGGTCACCCTCTCCGCTTCGTATGGCGACAGTCCGTTCTCGAAATACGTTGCCCAGGCATCCATCAGCGGCGGTTCCGGTGATGGCGACGGGAAGGGCGACGGCTCGGGCGATGGCGACGGCAAAGGCGATGGCGAGGGAGACGGTAAGGGCGACGGCAAAGCCGACAGCGATGGCGGCAGTGGCTCGGGCAGCGGCAGCAGCGATACTGCCGGCGGCGACGGCAAGGGCGAGGGCGGCAACTCCGGCACCGACAGCACGTCCATTATCGCGGGAGCCGGCGATACGGCGGCACCTGAGGCGACCGCCGCGTCGGGCGAGGCGTCGGAGGGTAGTGCTCAAGATTCGGTGTCGGCCCAATCGTCGAAGGAAGGCGGCGGCTCTAGCTCCGATAATGCGGAATCGACGCAACTTGAGATACGCTCTCGGGCGCAATCCAAAGCGTGGGTGGTCGATTCGGGTTCGGGAGAGCAAAACGCTATGGTTGACGACCCGCTTCTGATAGCGCAGCCTGCGGCATTGGCTGTTGTTCTATTCGGCTTGTTCGTGATTGGCGTGATCGTCAGGGTCATCGTTTGCGAGCGGGCGAAGGACCCATACGTCAACGAACGCTTGCGAAAAAGGCGGGAATCGACGCCTTCGAGCGCGACGTAAACGCCGCATCTACGAAGTCCGCGCGTCACGCGAAACGTTCGATCGCCCGCGGCCCCGCGAGGTTGCAAACTCAGGATTCGCAGTTCGTCCGATACATGAAATCCAACACATCTAGGAGGAGATTTTGGAAATATTCAGCTCTACGGCAAGCAGCATGCTTCGCTCCATCGTGGGGGCATGCCAAACGCCCGTTATCGTGTTGCTGCTCATTTTCGCCGCCGCGATAGTCGTGGTCATCGGCACGCTTATCGGCGAATGGGTGTCGGAGCGCCGCCACTTCAAGGTTTTCCTCCCCATGCTCGTCGAGGATCTGAAGGCGACCGAAACTTCCGCGCAGGCTGAAAGCGTCGTGAAGGATTCCGGCCTGCTCATGCGCCAAAAGCAGATTCTGGTCGAGCTACTCAACCACCCGGGCCTCACGCCCGAGATGCGCGAATCGATGGCGGCTTCGCTTGAATATCAGGAGCAGTCGAAGTACGACTTGCGCGTGAAGATCACCGACCTTATGGCTCGTATCGCGCCCATGCTCGGCCTGCTCGGCACGCTGATTCCGCTTGGCCCGGGCATTTTGGCCCTGGGTACGGGCGACGTGCAATCGCTTTCGACCGCGATTCTCACCGCGTTCGACACCACTTCGCTTGGCCTGATGATCGCCGGTTTCGCTTTGATCGTGTCGGCCATTCGCAAGCGTTGGTACAAGCAATACATGGTCGTCTACGATTCCGTTATCGAGATCATCCTTGAGGTCGAGAAGAATAGAGCCGCCGCACCCGACGTGGCCAGCGGCGCCGCACCCGCCAAGACCGGGAAGGCGCTGTAGATGATCAGGCGACGTAACGCAACCTTCGGTTCGAGAAATTTCGCCTTCGAGTCGGACGACGACGTGAACCCGATGGAGACGGTCGCGAACCTCTCCGACGTCATGCTCGTGTTCGCCGTGGCCCTCATGCTCGCCATCGTCACGCACTGGGGCGTCGATATCTCTTCGAACCTCACCACGGTCGATTCGTCCGACATGAAGGCGGTTGACGGCGCGGAAACCGAAGACGCTATTCAGAGCGCTGAAAGCGGCTACGAGGACATGGGTCGTGCTTACAAAGACCCCGCCACGGGAGAGGTGTACATCATTCAGGAAAACACCGATGCGAACGCGACATCGAACGATAGCGGCTCGGCAAACGGCCAAGCGACGAAGAGCGGTACGCAACAGTGATCGGCAAGCGACATACTGGCGAATCGGCGCAGGCTCCAGCGCGCGCACAGGCGCAGGCTCCGGCAGGCGTCCAGACCCAAGCCCAAGCGGTCGATCCTTACCGCCTTCCCGACCCTAGAAATAGCAAGGGCAGCGTCGGCGGCACGATCGCGAAGGCCACCTTCGCCCTGATTGCGGCAGCCTTGATCGTTTTCGCCTGCTATTTCGCGTGGGAAACGCTGCGCAACCCTGACATAGATGCCTACGCCGATCAGACCATCGAGCTGGTGGGCCTTACCGACGACGGATCGTCCATCAACGTCACCGTCAGCCAGCTTTCGCAATTCCACTGCGAAAGCAAGACGATCAGCGGCACGGGCATGGGCGCGAACGGCGAATCGAAGGCCGGCACGGTCAGCGTTTACGGCCCCGAGCTCAATACCGTGCTCGAGTATTTCGGCTATACAAAATCCGACTTCAGGCGCATAAAAATCACCTGCAAAGACGATTACAAGGTCACGCTTCGCGGCGACTCGCTCACCTACGACATATACCTTTCCATCGCATCGGGCAAAAACGCGCTGTACGAAAAGCAGCAGCCTTTGCGCGTGGTCATTCCCGACGAGCAATCGGGCAAATGGGGCTATGGTGTCGTGAAAATCGAATTCATCCAATAGCGCCGGCCGGCGAAATCATATGGGCAAGAGCAACCAGGCAAAATGCGCAAGCGAAGCGCGCGTACACGGGGGACAAAACATGTTGTATTCAAGACGAGACTTCCTGAACATCACCGCGAAATCGGCGGTCGTGGCCGCTGTGAGCGCATCCGGTTTCGGGGCAGCGGCGATGCTGTCGGGCTGCTCGTCGGAAAAATCCAGCAAGGCGACCGACCTTGCCGAGAAGCTTGCCAATGGCGATTCCGACGTATTCTCCTTCACCGATTCGTGCGGAAGGGTTGTGGCGCTTCCCAAGGAAATAACCAGCGTGACGCCGTCGGGCGCCTACGCGCAGATTTTGCTGGTGACGCTTTGCGTCGACAAGCTGGTTTCGCTTTCGGGCACGTTCAGCAAATCGCAGCTCAAGTACCTTGATTCGCGCTTGGCCAACTTGCCGGCGCTCGGCAAGCTGTATGGCCAGTCGGGCACGTTGAACTACGAAAGCCTCATCAAGCTTTCGCCCGACGTCATCATCGACGTGGGCGAGCGCAAGGACACCATCAAAGAGGACATGGATAGCCTGCAGGAGAAAACGGGCATCCCCACCATTTTCGTCGAAGGCACTATCGACAAGTTCGCTTCCGCCTACGAAACGCTTGGATCGGTGCTGGGCTGCCAGGAAAAGGCGGCGTCGCTTTCGGGCTACATCAACAAAGTGTCGGCGTTCGCTTCGCGGCATCACGACGAAATAGCCGCGCGCAACCTGCGCGTGCTGTATTCCAACGGCGAAAAGGGCTACGAGGTGAAGAAGAAGGGCAGCGTGCACGGCGCCGTTTTGGACATGGTCGGGGTGAACAACGTTGCCGAATTCGACGATTCGAACTCCACCGAGGTAAGCCCTGAGCGCGTTATGGAGTGGGACCCCGACTATCTGCTGCTTTCCCCCGAAGACGGCTTCTTCGAGGACATCTACAACGATTCGGTCTGGGCCTCCATTAGCGCGGTGCGCAACAGGAAGGTTTACGAAGTGCCCACCGGCCCCTACGAATGGCTCGACCGTCCGCCGTCGATTCAGCAAACGCTTGGCGTTATGTGGTTGGGCAACCTGCTTGCGCCCGACGTTTACAACTTCGATATGGTCGAGGAAACGAAAACCTTCTATCGCCTTTTCTGGGGCTGCAGCCTTAGCGACGAGGACGCGATGGTAATGCTTGCCAATTCGACCTTCCTTGCGTGATATTCGCTTCTTGGCGGGAATGGCGTTTCCATCTTTTTGCGCGTACCTCCGCGCGCCTTGGGAGCTGCCCTTCGCTTCTCCCAATGAACCCCCCGTTTCCCCAGGAAAACGGGGGGTTCAAATATAGGTAAACCCTAATATTGCACTGGATAATCTGTTATACTGAAATGGCTATTATCCAAAAATGGAGATAATAGCGTCGTATCCGAATGGAGGAGGATTTCATGGATAGTGCTTCAAAACCTATTCAATGGAAGATTCTTGCAGTGATCACGAGCATCGCGCTTGTGATTGGCCTATGCCCGGGCCTTTCGCAAACCGCGCTTGCGAGTGAGACCGCAACCGCCTCCCAGCAAACCACCGCTGCCGTCGAACAGGGAGGGGCGAGCGCCGATAAAGCTGCGTCTAGCTCCGATTCGACGAGCGGCGCTTCTGCCACCGAGCAGAATGGCGCAACTGGGAACGTTGAGGTGCAAGAAGGTACCATTGAGATGCCCGTCGTCAACGACGTGGCATCGCAAAGCGCAACTGCTGAGGGGGCGGTTGCTCTGGCTGACGACGATCAGGCCAGCAGCAACACCGTCACCGGCGGGAGCGAAATCAAAGCTGGCGGTACCTACAAGCTGGCTGCCGACGCTTCCGGCGTCATCAAGATTTCGACCACCGAGGCCGTGACAGTCGAGGGCAATGGGCTTTCCGTCACTTGGAACAGCGAGACTGGCCAGGCTGAGCTTACCGGCACCTCGAACAACATCGCGTTCGATGCGTCGGCCACGGCGGGCGTCAATCTGACGGTCAAGGATGTGTACCTTTCGAACACGTCCGACACCCGCAACACGTTCAACTTCACCGGTAAGGGTAACAAGCTTTCGTTCGAGGGCACGAACGTAATCGATTACAACATTGGCTATACTTCGTCGAACGACGCCCTGATCCATGTCGCCGTCGGCACCGAGCTCAACATCCTGGGCTCCGGCACCGCCTACATCTACAACTGCACGCAGGGCGCGGGCATTGGCGGCAACACGGGCGAATACAACGGCACCATCGTTTTCGGCGATGCCAAGACCAAGACCGGTCCCACCATCTTCGAGAAGGGCACGCGTCAGGGCGCTGTCATCGGCGCGGGCGCTAGGGCTTCTTCGTCTACTGACGTGCCCGGTTCCGTTACCTTCAACGGTGGCGTGTACAACCTTATCTCCAACAGCCGCGGCGCCGTTATCGGTGGTTCCGCTGGCTCGGAGGGGGCCTCTTCGGGCACCACCGTGTACTTCAACGGCGGCTCGGTCAACATCAACGTCGACTTTTCCGGCGCTGCCGTTGGCGGCGGCGGCTACGACAGCGGCAACGACGCTTCCGGCGGCAAGGCCATCTTCACCGGCGGTAGCGTGAGGATCTACGTTGACAAGAACGCCGCCGGCAACACGACCGGTTGGAAAGGCAATACGTACACCGAGGGCATCAACGACGCCGCCATGACGGCCGAGCGCCTGAACGGCGACGGCGAGAATGCGAAGGAAGTTGCCCGTTGCGCGGTTGACACCTCGGCGCTTCCCGCGGCCGACACGTATACCGCGTATGTCGACGGCAGCTCCACCGCCTTCTACAGCGGCCCGCTGCACGGCTATGCTTTCATTCAGGAAGGCCTGGACAAGGGCGATCAGCTGGGTATCACCGACACCCCGACGAACTGGATCAAGAGCACCGACAGCAACCTGTACTTCTACCTTACGAAGGAAAACCACACCATCACGGTTAACGGCGTGCGCTTCGATGCCACCTACGATGCGGCCACCGGCACCTTCGCCGTCGAGCAGTACACGAACGTGAAGACCGGCGTCACCGGCAACGGCACCGTTT
Organism: Paratractidigestivibacter sp.; assembly: GCA_963597295.1. Classification (GTDB taxonomy): domain Bacteria; phylum Actinomycetota; class Coriobacteriia; order Coriobacteriales; family Eggerthellaceae; genus Senegalimassilia. The sequence goes on from CAVBPP010000124.1 coordinate 10,774, forward strand.
CCGTGTCCCCGCTGGGTGAGGTTAAGGCCGGCGAAACCGTCAAGGTTACCGCCACCCCCGCCGAGGGCAGCTATCTATCCCAGATTCGCTACGCCGTGAAGGCGGATGGCTCTGAGGATTACTCCACCTACACCGCCGTTAAGGCGTCTGACGGAACTTATTCCTTCACCATGCCCGAAGGCGAGGTCATGGTGTACGCTGACTTCGTTTCCAAGGTTTGGGACGGCACCATCGACGTTTCCTGGTACGACCCGTCCGCAACCGAGTATCACCTGCAGTACGCGGCTCAGTTCGCGGGTGCGGCCGCCATCAACAACGGCATCTTCACCACGTATCCCACCAAGACGGTGGCGGCATCGGGCTCCACGGCCTCTCACGAGCAGCCCGACTACGACGCTTACCTGAAGGGCATCGGCGCCGTTTGCGATGAGGATTACAACATCAGCGGCTCCAACCTGTACGGCGAGTTCACTTCCACCTACACGGTTGTCAACACGCAGGTTTCTGTGTCCACCGAAAGCGAAGTGACGAAGACGACGAGGGTCGTCGGCAATGCGGGCGAGATCGTCGCGAACACCAGCGTGGGTTCGCACGGCTCGAACAACCAGGTCACCACGAGCGCTTATTGGTATGGTGCCGAAGATTACAACGGAAAGACCATCTACATCGACGCCGACCTTGACTTCGGCGCAACGAAAACCGACGGCGCTTGGGATGTGACCAGCCCGCTGTTCTTCGGTCTTGGCGGCCAGTACGCGATGCTTCCGCAGAACGGTTATTCCGTGCTCGGCGCATCGTTCAACGGCACGCTTGACGGTTTGGGCCATTCCTTCAACAACGTTTATGCTGAGCGCTATTCGAAGGGCGGCAACTTCGGCGATGCTCAGTCGCTGGGCATCGTCGGTCGCCTTGGCAATCACGACAACGATTCAGCCGACATGGCCGCGGTCAACCCCACGGTCCGTCAGATTGTGCTTGAGTCCGGCTACGTGAGCTGCCGCCGTTCTTCGGGCGCCATCGTCGGCAAGATCGGCCAGACGACCGCTTCGAAGAAGAATGACGGCTCCACCGGCGGCATCATCGAATACTGCATCAACAAGGCTGACGTTTACGGTACCGACAAGAAGGGCATCGGCGGCATTTGCGGCGCCGGTTGGAACAAGGGCGTCATTCGCTACTGCGCCAACTTCGGCGACGTGAGCGGCAACTACAACACCGCCGGCATCGTCGGCTCCTGCGAAGTCCCCGTGATCGGCTGCTACAACGTTGGCGATATCCAATCTAAGCAAGCCACCTATGCCGAGGCTATCGGCTCTTACAATAGTTCCGGCTGCAGCTGGGTCGACTGCTTCTACCTTGTCGGCTCCGACCACAACACGAAGAGCCCCGGTGTTTACAGGGGCACTTCCACGAACGTTCACTCGTTTGGCACCAATGACGGCAAGACCGGCGACTATTCCACGCTTGAAGCCTGGATGGTCAATGGCGGCACGTCTCAGGACGACCTGGGCGCGAAGATCTGGAAGACCGACACCACGGGCATCAACGCCAAGGACGGCGTGAACTACCCCGTTCTGTACTTCCAGAATGGCTCCGCTTCCGAGGACGGCTACAGCATCTATGCTCTTCAGAGCTCCGATCATGGTACTGTGTCCGTGGACAAGACCAAGGCGCAGTATGGCGACACCGTCACCATTTCCAGCGTTGCCAACCCCGGCTACATCCTTGATCACTATGTGGTGAACGGCGCCGAGACCACCTCGAACACCTTCACCGTCACCGAGTCCACGATGGTCACCGCTGTGTTCAGGGAGCTGAACCACGCCACGTTCACCATCGAGGACACCACCGACAAGGATTACCAGATCGCCGTCACCAAGACCGGTGTCGTTTACGACGACCAGGCTAAGGACTACAAGGCGGTCGAGAATTACCCCGTCGCCTCGGGCGACACGGTTTACGAGACCGATGTTCTGACGTACGCGGCCTCCATCAAGGAGGGCAAGACCCCCGAGGACACCAGCACTGAGTACACGGGAACGTTCACGTACAAGACTTACGGCCCCGACGATAAGACCCTGGGCTCTGCGGGCACGTATACGGTCAAGTCGACCGATACCCAGATCAACGCAACCGTCAATAGGGCGACTGTCGAGAAGAAGAGCTGGATCACCCTTGCCGACACGTCTTGGTATGACGCGAGCAAGACCGAGTTCACCATTTCGACTCCCGCGCAGCTAGCCGGCGTTGCCAAGCTCGTGAACGAGTTCACGGTGGACGCTGACGGCAATGTCACCGCGGGTGCGAACTTCGAGGGCAAGACCGTGAAGCTTGCCAACGATATTTCGCTGAAGAACACCGACGGCACCGACGGCGTTAGGCAGTGGTGCCCCATCTCCAACTCCACGACGACCGTGACCGATGCTTCCAAGGTGTTCAGGGGCACATTCGACGGCTGCGGCCACATGGTTTCCGACATGGAAATGCATGACAGCATTTCCGGTTCGCTTTCCGGCTATCGCGGCCTGTTCGGCAACGCTGCCTATGCGACCATTCAGAACGTGTCGGTTTCCGGTTCCATCACCGCATCCAACTACAATGGCGGCATTGCTGGGCGCGCCACGTATTCGACCATTAAGAACTGCACGTCGAGCGTGACCATCGAGGCGTCCACTACGGCCGGCGTGGTTGGCGGCGTCGTTGGCTATGCCGTTTCGACCAACATTTCCGATTGCGTCAATTCCGGCGACCTCTCTGCGTATCTGAACTACGCCGGCATGGGCGGCATCGTCGGCTCGACGGCGCGTTTCACCACCACCGATACCGACCGCTATACCGTTTCCAATTGCGTGAATACCGGCAACATCACCTTGTCCGACAGCGTGGCGAACAACGGCTGCTACGTCGGCGGCATTGCGAGCGGCTATGCGTATTCCGTTGACAGCTACTACGACTACACTGGCTGCGCCAACTACGGCAATATCAACGTTGGCTCCTCGAGGACGAGCGCGTCCGTGTACGTCGGCGGCATCCTGGGCGGCATGACGAACCCGGTTGCGATGACCGAATGCTTCAACGCCGGTTCCGTTTCGTCTTCCCTTGACAACGCCAATCTTGGCGGCCTTGTCGGCAACATGAGCAAGGGCGGCACCATCACCAACTGCTACAACAAGGGCAAGGTGGAGGCGACCTCCACGTCCGAAAGCGCAAGCGCCGTTGCCGGCGGCTTTGTCGGCAGCTGCACCGGTAACGCGGTTGGCACCATCACCAACTGCTACAACTCCGGCGAGAATGTTGCCCCGGTTGCAACGAATCATGGCGCCATCGCTCCGAACGCCTTCAAGACCCCGAATGTTGTGAACTGCTACTACCTTGATACCACCGGCACCACCGGCGGCACCAAGACCGACGACACGTTCACGGGCGCGACTTCGCTTGCGTCCGCCGACCTGAAGGCTGCGGCTGAGAAGCTGGGCGACAAGTTCGCGACCGATACCGAGGGCGGCTACCCCGTGCTTTCCGGCAATAACAAGGTTGTCGTGACCTTCGACAGCGATGGCGGCACGCTTGTTGCCCCCGTTACCGTTACGGTTGGCGGCACCGTTGCCAAGCCCGCCGATCCTAGCCGCGATGGCTATCAGTTCGAGGGCTGGTTCATGGGCTCCGACGAGGAAGCTCAGGCCGAATTCGACTTCGCCACGCCTATCGTCCAGAACACGACGCTGGTCGCCGGCTGGAGCCGTCTGGTTACCGTCTCGTTCGATCTGGGTTATGAAGGCGCGACGCCCATCGATCCGATGAGCGTTGTTGAGGGCTCTTCCCTGAGCCAGCTGCCCACGCCTACCCGCGGCGGCTACACGTTCGAGGGTTGGTACGCAGGCGACACTAAGGTTGACACCGCTACCACCTTCAGCGCTGACACCACGCTTACCGCGAAGTGGGAAGCTGTTTCGACCCAGGTTGTCTATCGCATGTACAACCCGATCACAAGCGAGCACCTGTTCACCACGGATGCGTCCGAGTACGACAGCCTGGTCGCCCACGATTGGCAGAAGGAAGGCGAGGCCTGGAGCTCGCCCACGACCGGCAAGGGCGTCTACCGCCTGTACAACGCCGCGCTGGGCGCGATGGGCAAGATGAGCCACCATTACACCACCGACAAGGCCGAGGCTGACAAGCTGGTGGCCGAGAATGGCTGGGTCTACGACAACGGCGGCCAGCCCATCTTCTACTCGGCTGAGGACGAGTCGGGCGCGTTCGAGGGCGCGGCCCCCGTCTACCGCCTGTACAACGACGGCCTGTCCGCGCACCACTACACCATGGACAAGTCCGAGGCGGACGGCCTGGTGAAGGACAACGGCTGGACGGCCGAGGGCGAAGGAGGCATCGGCTTCTACGCCATGGCCATCAAGGGCGAAAGCGTGAAGTAACGCCCTCATCGGCCAACCAGCGCCAGCAATTGTTAGCGCGAAACGGGGCGGGGCCTAACGGTTCCGCCCCGTTTTTGTATTTGAACGCATTCTGCTGCATGTGGTATCGGCGCGTCATAGCGTGCGTATGGCGCCTTGGGCGGAATTGGCGGGGGATGGCGCAATCGAGATGGCATAGATGCGATCGAAGGTGACATTTTGGGTTTTGCGCCGGCTTGAATGTTTGGATACGGCTTGCCTTCGGGGCGTGGGGGCGGCCGCTTGTTCTGTTTTCCGGTTCAAGGGCTTCAATAGGAGTAAAATCGAAGTCACTTACCGTTTTCGATGTTTGGAGAAAC
>CAVBPP010000125.1:0-14890 GCA_963597295.1 Paratractidigestivibacter sp.
CTCCTCGCGATGTCGCGCGAGGCCCTCGCAATCTCATCGCGTAGCACCCTGCTCTTCCTTCACGCACCCCTGCATGATCTCGATGAACTTTCGGCACGCCAGCGACGCGCGCTCAAGCGACGGCACGGCGATGCCAAGGCGCACCGAACGCGACGGGCTGAGCGGCAGCGTGACCACGCGCCCCGTCCAGCTCTTCGACATCAACTCGTTGTTGATGCTGATGCCCAAGCCCGCTTCCACCAGGCAATATGCGGTGTAGCTCGACGTCGTTGTGCAGCGAATGTCCGGCGTCATGCGCTCGGCGGCAAGCAGCTGCGAAATGTCGGTATCTTGGTTTGGCGACACGTCCACGAACGGCGCGCCCTGCAGTTCGCCGATAGGGAAGGCCTCATCATGCGCGCACGGGTGGCTTTCCGGAAGCCATGCCAGAAGCCGGTCCTCGGCTAGGTCGATCCAATCGCCGCGAAACGGGCGCTTCGCCAGCAGCGCGCAGTCCACCTTGCGCTGCTCAACCCATTCGATCAGCTGCTCGTTGCCGGCCTCCAGTGTGGTGACGCGAATGCGCGGGTACAGGCTGGTGAACTGGGCAAGCGCGCGGGGAAGCCAGGTTGCGGCGATGCTCGAATATGACGCCACGCGCAATTCGCCCACCGTCAGGCCTTGCGCTGCGGCGGCCCCTTGCGCCACTCGCTCCGCCGCCTGGGCCACGTCGCGAATAGCTGGCAGCAGCGCGGTGCCGTCGGCCGTGGGGGCCACCCCGCGCGGCGTGCGGGCAAGCAGCGGCAGGCCCACCTCCGCTTCAAGCGAGTTCACCATCCGCGCAATTCCCGAGGGTGTGTAGCCCAGCTTCGCGCCCGCGGCGGCCATGCTTCCCTCGTCGATTGCGGTTATGAGCGCGCGACATTTTTCGGAATCCAAAAAGCTCTCCTATGTTATGACGAAATGTCATATCCATTATGAGCAACTGCTGCTTCCGTCACAAGACCGTCAACGATACGCTTTCGCATGCAGATTGATTTATTCGCAGACGGTCGCAAAAAAGGAGCTTCGGCGTGAGGAAGTTGTCATGGGCGCAGGCAAGCGTGTTGATGTTGGCAGTCGTGGCATCGCGCGCCATCGCCTACGTTTTCTCGAAAACGGCGCTGCTCGAGCTTTCCGCCTTGTGCCTGCTGTCGATCCGATTTCTGCTGGCGTTCGGCATCCTGATGCTTATTTTCGGTCGAAAGATATCGAAAGCCCAGGTGAGCGAGCTGGTGCAAGGGGCCGTGCTGGGCGCTCTTTTGGCCGGGATCATGGTTTTGGAAATGCATGCACTACCCATCACCGAAACCAGCATCGTCTCGTTCCTGGAGAATTCAGCTACAGTGCTGGTGCCTATCTTGGCGTTTGCCCTGTTCAAGGAAAAGCTTGGGCCCCTAACCGCTGTGGCAATGTTGCTTGCGCTCGCAGGTGTGGCGCTGCTGACGCTTTCCGGTGGGCTGGGGAAGTTCGGCTTGGGCGAGGCATATGCGCTGTGCGCCGCCGTTCTTTATGCGGCGTTTATCCTGGCCACAGGGCGCTTTTCGCGTATGTCCGATCCGCTTGTGCTGGGCGTGGTGCAGCTTGGCGTGGCGGGCGTGCTGTGCCTTGCCGCGTCGTTCGCCTTCGAGACGCCCGTTATTCCAACTAAGCCTGAAACCTGGGGCTGCATCGCGGTGTTGGTTCTGGTGTGCAGCGTGTTCGGATTCACCTGCCAGCCTATCGCGCAAAAGCATATCCCCAGTGACCAAGCTGCGTTCACCTTGGTCTTGAACCCGGTTATCGCCACTATGGTTGGCGTTGCTTTTCTCGGCGAGCGTCTAACGGCGGTACAGCTGGTCGGCGCTGCTCTGATTCTGGCCGCGTTGGTGCTGAGCATCTTGGCTCAGAAAGCCAAAGCGAAGCAGGCAATGGGGAAGGGCCAGGCGAAGGACAAAGGGGCCGGTGAGGTCGGCGGGAGTTAAGCCGGCGGGAGCCAAGAAAGTTACGCTCGCAGGCGGTCGCCGCTGCTTTGGATTGTGCTATTCTGCACGCGTCCCAACTTGAAGGAGCAGCCGTGAGCGAAGCGAACGAAACCCCAAGCAGCCAATCTTCTCAACACCCTGAGGCCATGCGCCGTTACGAAAACCCCGTGCCGCATCCGGCGTTGGACCAGTTCGTTGCCACGATCGCGGCCTTGCGCGCGCCCGATGGCTGCCCGTGGGACCGCGAGCAGACGCATGCCTCCATCGCGCATAACATGATCGAGGAAGCCTACGAAGCGGTCGACACTATCGAAACCAACGACATGCCCCATCTGCGCGAAGAGCTCGGCGACGTGCTGCTGCAGGTGGTGCTGCAAAGCCAGATTGCCGCCGACGCGGGCGAGTTCACCTTCGACGACGTGGTCGCCGACGTGAACGACAAGATGGTTCGCCGCCACCCGCACATCTTCAGCGACGCCCAAGCAACCGACGCCGCCGAGGTGCTGGACCTTTGGGACCAGGTAAAACTCGCGGAAGCTCAAGCGAAGGGCGCGCAGGCTGGGGCAGCCGGCTCTGTCGCAGGTGAGGCCTCGCTGTCGGCGACAGGCTCGGCTGCCGCAAACGCGTCGGCCGGGGAAGGCGAACTCGCGGAATCGCAAGTCCCTGCATCCGCCGCAGCTCCCGCAGCCCCTGCAGGCTTACTCGAAGGCGTGCCCACCAGTTTCCCCGCGCTGATGCAGGCGCAGAAAATCTCGCGCAAGGCGGTTGCCGTCGGTTTCGAATGGGATACGCTCGACGATGTATGGGACCAGGTCAACAGCGAAATCGCCGAGCTGAACGAGGCCTACGCGCAGGCACCAAAAGCGGCGAACGGTAAAGTGGAAGGCGACGTCCCGGCCGCCCAGCATGTGGAAGAGGAGTTCGGCGACGTGCTGTTCAGCTTGGTCAACGTTGCGCGCCGTATGGGCATAGACTCCGAAAACGCCCTGCGATCCAGCTGCCGCAAGTTCCGCCGCCGCTGGGCGCACATGGAAGCCGCCGCAGCAGCCAACGGCCAGCGCCTGGAAGACCTGACCACGGCGCAGCAAAACGACCTGTGGAAGCAAGCAAAGCGCGAGCTGGAAGGGTAGGGCGGTGCCCTCTGCGGTTTGGGTTACCTCGCCTGCCAATTAAAAGTCTGCCGCCCTTCGAGCTCACTGCAAATGGCACGAGCTCTCGCTTGCGCCCACGAAGTCTTGCAGTAGGTATTACCAGTTCAACTTAGTTTTGTGGGATTGATCGAAAGCTCGAACAGTAATCAGGAGCGCGAAGCGCGACACCGCTTTGAAGCGCTGGCAGGGCTATGAGTGGTTTCACGTTCCGCTCGTCGGCAAAAGTCTGTCGCGCCTGGCGGCGCTCTCTAATAATGACGCGAGCTTTCGCTCGCGCCCACGAAAGGGTGACGGCGCTGTGCGCTCGCGTTATCTAGCTGCGGCCTCTGCGAATTCCATGATGCGTCGGGCTGTGTTGCGGCTGACTTTGCTTACGTCGCCTTTATTCAAGTAGGCGTAAACGTTCCCTTTGTTTAGTTTTAGCTGCTTGCATACTGAATAGATAGTTGTTCCTGATTTCTCAAGCGCGGCTAGAATAGGTTCTCTCATCAGCGAAATCACTCTCCGGTCGGCCTTAATGGCATACTTTTTCGCATGGTATGCGGACAGCACCTTCTTATAGCGCTCGGGCACAGCTTTTGTCGTCAGATAGGCTTCGACATCTGCGGTTTCGCCAATTTGGTTGACGAAGTTCTTGAATGAATCTTCCATCCAGGTGCCCTTTGCCAACGAGGCCGCGTAAGTGGCTTTTCCTTGCACGGCGGCGAACACCATGACTGCTTCTGCGGCGGCGGGGGAAGCGTTGGCGCACGAATAAACAAGCCGGCGCAAATCGTCGGTTTGAAGTCCGGTCAGCTCTCGACAGTATTCTCGCAAAAATCCTTTGAAGGTAAGATTCATCGTTTGCACTTTTCCTTGAACAGCTTGTAGGCGTGAACCATTTCCTTATACCGCCGCTCAGATAAAACCGCCGCTCGCGCCTCGTCTTCGTTGTAAACGAGATTTTCTAAGATATCCCAGTCGATCAGGTTATTTTTCGCGGCACTTTCAAGGTCTTGGATGTCATTTGGCCGATACGCATACAGTTTCATGACCGCTAAATCTTCAGTAGAGGGCGTTAGGTATTCAATTGCCCGCGTGTTGAGATTCAATTTGATAAGCCTGTCCTCGAAATTATATGGAATTTGATCCATATAAGCTGCCACGGAGCCGTTGACCTGTGGATAATGCGCAATGACCTCTCGAACTGATTGTGTGACGCTAAAGACGTCGATATCGTGCGTGACACTGCGATCAGTAAGATCCTGGAGCATGAAAGCGGCTCCGCCAACGATAATCACTTTTGGAAGCGGACTTGCTACCCCGATAGTCAGGTATGCCTCTTCATCGATGTCCAATAACGTTTTCTGCAGTACGCTCTTGTCCACGATTCTCTACCTCTCATAGTATTAGTCAACCTGAATAATACTATCTTTACCTCGCTAATTCAATAATCCTAATATCTAATAAACCGTGTAAAGTCTTTGATCCTTACGGGTTTATTGCCCGCCACTCAAAAGTCTGTCGCGCCTGGCGGCGCTCTCTATTAATGATGCGAGCTTTCGCTCGCATCCACGAAACATTGCAGCAGATGGTAATTGTTCAACTCAGTTTTGTGGGGTTGAGCGAAAGCGAAGTCTTGTAGCAGGTATCACTAGTCCTACTCAGATTTCGTGGGTTCGAGCGAAAGCTCGAACCGCAATCAAGAGCGCGAAGCGCGACACTGTATTGAATCGAAGGTGGCGTGGTGTGCGGTTTCGCACCCAGCGCGCCCCCTCGCGCCGCTATTCGCCTTCTCCAAACACTTCGTCCGGGGTGCTCAGCACGATGCGGATATCCTCGGCGATCATGCGCTGCACCATCTGGCGGCATTCGGGCGTATTCTTCATCTGACCTCGTAGAATGCGCTGCGCGAAGTACACGGCCGCCATCACGGCCACATCCCACACACAAAGCGCCTTGTTCTCGTCGATGTTGCCGTCGTAGCCGAACAGCTGCTTCAAAATGGGCTGGCATTCGCGAATGTTCTGCCGCCGCACTTGCGCAGGAGCGCCTATGGCGTACATGTATGACGAGTAAAACAGCAGCTCATCGGTATCGGAAATGAAATTCTGCAGTACCACGCCCCATGCCTGCTCGATGGTGCAATCGGCATCGAGCGTCTCGTGCGCCAGCTCAATCTGCCGCTTGTCAAACCGCTCGGCCGCGGCGTCTATGGCCGACTGCATGGTGCCGAATCTGTTGAAGATGGTGCCGCTGGAAATGCCGCAAGCTCGGGCGACGCGCTTGGAAGAAATACCCATAACGCCTGATTGGGCGCCCTCTTCGACAATCTGATCAAGAATTAAATCGTCCACGTTCTCGATGTATCGATAGCCCATAGCAAAACCCTCTCACTCATTAGGCTGCGCCAACGAATATCAGTGTAGCCTAACTGACAACGTGTCAAAAGACTAAAGTCGATAAGTGGGGATTTCCCCGCCCGCGCGGCAGCAAGCAATTTGGAAGTCCCTCCCGCCCACGCGGTAGCCGGCACTTGGAAAGTCCTTGGCTCATGCGGCAGCCAGCGGTCAGAAATCGGAAGCCCGCGGAACCTTGTATGCGTTCTTACCCAATGGAAGCCTGCGGAACGTAAGGCGCGTGCGCTATGCGTCATTCGTGCACTCTGCCGCGTCCGGCGTGCGCTGCCTCGCTCCAGCACTCTGCCGCGTCCGGCTCGCGCTGCCTCGCTTCAGCACCCTGCCCTCCAGCCACGCGCCTCCCCGCATCTTGCGCCGGTGCCACCCCCCCCTATACAGCATGTTGTGCCGGCCCGCCTCCACCATCGTTCGCCGCCGTCCCAGCGATCGCCCGTCAGCCCCTTCGACCTAGGTTAAACAATAAGTAAAATCACACTGTTTGGGCATAAAAACGCAGTTGGAAGCTGAAATTAGTGCTAAACTAGGTCTGATTTGCATATTCCAGACAAGTGGATACGCAGTGGAAGCAAACGGAAGGGGAATCTGATGAGCAGATTCAAACAAAGGAAAGGCCAAAAGCGAACACGCAAGTTCGCCTTTGGCGTCGGCGCAGCCCTCTGCGCGGCTTTGCTGGCCGTGACGGTGGCGACGCCGGTGGCGCACGCGAGCGTCTTAGACGACGCGGCGAATTTCTTGAGCGGAGTGGGCAACTCCATCTCCAACGCGCTTAGCGGCTCAAGCAACGTGAACGCGGCGGCCACAACCGATTCGAGCTCTAGCGGCTCGAGCGCGGCCAATATCAACGGTCCGACCGAGACCGTGTCCGGAACTTCGGTTTCTGACCGAGTGTCTGTTATGGACTACGAGAAGCTGCTGGGTTCGCTTGACGTTGAAAACAGCATCTCCACCGCGAATATCGGTCGCATCTGGACCGATAAATCCGTGTCTACGACTGATCTGTCCGACGGTTATGAGAATGGTGTCACCGTCAAGAAGGCCGACAATTCCGACTTCCTTACCACCCTTACGGCGATCTCGTCCACCTCGAACCTTATGAGCATGTCGAATACCCCGCTCGACATTGTGCTGGTACTGGACGCTTCTGGTTCGATGAATTATTCGATGTCGAGCGATAGCACGGCGACTACCACCTCGGATAGCCGAATTTACGCGCTCAAGCAGGCTGCGAATGCTTTTATCGATCAGATTGCTGCGGCAAACGATAAGGTTTCCGACACTAATTTGCAGCATAAGGTTTCCTTGGTGAAGTTTGCCGGCGATGACAACAGCAGCGTTGGCAACGAGACTTATTCTTCGGGCGGCTGGGGTAGCTCCACGAAATACAACTACAGCCAGACCATGATGAACCTGACTACCTGCACCTCGGATGCCGCCACCAATATGAAGGCCATGATTAATAACATTAGCCCTGGCGGAGCAACTCAGGCTGGTTATGGCATGAGCCATGCAAAGGATGAGCTCGAGAAAAACGGTCGTTCCAATGCCAAAAAGATCGTGATCTTCTTTACCGATGGTACGCCTACCTCTAGCAGCAGCTGGGAAGATGCTGTGGCTAGCAGTGCGGTTACGTACGCTAACCAAATGAAGACTAACGGCGCTACCATTTATGGCATCAACATTCTTAGCGGTTCGGACGCTACCAGCGATCCCACTAGCTCGAGCACATCCAACGTGAATAAGTTCATGCATGCGGTGTCGAGTAACTACCCTTCAGCCACGTACACTGCAAGCAGCTCTTCTTCTGGCTCTGGCTGGCGCCCAGGTGGCTCAACTACCACCTACACCTGGAATTTCGGAACCAGGTCCACGGCCACCGATTCCGATGGCAATGCTATCAACTACTTCAAGACTGCAACCAGCGCCGATGAGCTTTCCGAGGTCTTCAAAGACATCGAGCAGCAAATCGTTTCCGATGCTGGTTATCCCACTAAGGTTACCGAAGGCGGTGCCGATACATCTGGCTACATCACGTTTAACGACCAGCTCGGCGACTACATGCAGGTGACCGACCTGAGCACGCTTGTCTACAATGGAAAGATTTACACTAGCACTGGTAAGACCACTGAGGGTAATGTGGATACCTACGCGTTTGAGGGTGAGGTCTCGGCAGGCACTTCTAAATCGAACTTGAACAAAATTATTATTCAGGTGACTCGTTCAACCGACCTGGCCACGGGCGATAAGGTTGTGGCGATGGTTCCTGCATCCTTGATTCCATTGCACCATTACAGCGTCAGCTTGACGAATAAGACCATGACGACTGATTCCACTTCGCCGGTTGTCATATGCTACTCGTCTGCTGTGAAAAGCGATGCGCTTGCCAAGCTTGCCGACCCTGATGATGCCATGAAGGCCTACATGAAGGACAACACCGACCCCACTACCGGCAAGGTGAAGTTCTTCTCCAATAAGTGGTGTGGCAAAGAAACGGGTGACGCTTATGCTGAGTTCGAACCGGCAAAGGGGAATCTCTACTACTATTACACTTCTGATACCGCACTCTATACAGACAGCAGCTTCACCACGCAGGCTACTACCATCGACGAAGCCGCTACCTATTATTACAAGCATTCGTATTATGCGATGAAGGATGCAACGGTTAATGCTGATCAAACTTCGGCTACCGGAACTCCTAACGAGGTGACGGAGGCCATAGAGCTGCCTGGTTCAACTGCTAAGATTTACAGCGACGGTAATGACCTTTCGACCGATGATTCGGGTTGCCTGTACGTTAAGTCCGGTACCCCTAGGTTGAACTTCATTAACACTCTGTACAGTACTTATAATCCCTCCTCCGACAACGTCACCAAGACGGCTACGGACGTTTTGAAACCGGTATGGAGAGACTCTTCTTCTGAAACAGTCAATTCCGATACGATCGATTCATACCAGGGTAACAATGGCATGGTTTCGGCTGGCCAGTCCACGACCCTTTCCGGCGACGACTTCGTGGCCGTGAGTAAGACCCTGACGGGTCGAGATATGGCTGACGATGAAACCTTCGGCTTTACCCTTACCCCCGATGCGGCTACCCAGACCGCCATTAGCAACAAAGAGCTGACTCTCTCGACCACATCTGCGACGGTTTCTGGTGCGAAGGCTGGCACTGCGGCGAAGGCCAATTTCGGCACGGCTACCTTCACGAAGCCCGGTACCTACAATTTCACCGTTGAGGAAACTTCCTGGAACGGCAATGCGCTGCCTGCTGATGGCACGGACAATATCCAATTCGACCATCATACGGCCACGGTTCAAGTTGTCGTTTCACTCGATGACAATGGTAAGCTTATTGCTTCATCTACCGTGAACGGTGGTTCGTTTACTAACGGCTACATCGCCAAGACTGCGAGTGTCGATGGTCAGAACGTGAGTGCCAATGGCAACCTGGTGGGCGTTGGCAGCCAGATCACGTACACCATTAACTGGGTGAACAACGCTTACGAGACCGTCGACGGTCAGAAGGTTGCTCAGGCCGCTACCGTGACCGTTACCGACGAGCTGCCCGAGGGCGTTACGTACGTTTCTTCCGACAACGACGGCAAGCTTGGCGACGACGGCAAGACCGTCACCTGGACGCTCGCCGACCAGGCCGCCAACGCTTCCGGCCAGGTTGCCGTGACCGTTACGGTCAACGACAAGGCGATCGAGACCATCGAGAACACCGCGACCATCAACGTCAAGGACAACTCGAGCTACAACAGCACCTACAACACCACGCCTTCCAAGGTGAATGTGCCGAAGAAGACTGTTTCGGGCGTTGACGCCAATGGCAAGACCAAAGTGGGCGACGAGCTGACCTATACCGTCAGCTTCAAGCTTGATGAGGCCGCCGAGGCCATCACCGTTACCGACACGGTTCCTGCTGGCACCAGCTATGTTGCCGAATCTGCCAAGTGCGAAACCGAGGGCGCTGACGCTACGATCAAGAGCGAAAGCGGCACTATTTCTTGGAGCTTCGATAAGCTGCAGGCTGGCACTTATACGGTTTCCTTCAAGGTGAAGGTGACCGCCGATGCCGTGTCGCAGGCCGACGGCGTTCAGAACCAGGCCGAAATTCAGATTGGCGCTAACGGTTCTAAGCTGAAGTCCAACAAGGTCACCACGCCGCTTGCTACGGGCGACCTGGACGTCAAGCTGGTGACCAATCCTACCGACACGGGCGATACGTTCGACGTGACCGTTAAGCTGACCGATTCCGACGGCAACCCGATCAGCGGCAAGTTCGGCGAAGGCGACAGCGCTGTCACCTTCACGGATGGTGAGCTTGTCATCAAGGGCATGGGCAACGGCGACACCAAGACGCTGTCCGGCCTGCCGGCTGGTGCCACCTACACCGTGACGCAGGAATCGGTTGATGGCTACACCACTACTTACACCGTGAATAACGACCCGGCTGCGACCGCCACTGGCAAGATCGATTCGACCACTGCGCAGCATGTCGTTATCACCGACACGCTTGGTAAGGTTGCTACGGTTGAGCGCAATAGCGCTCAGGTGAACGCCGACGGCCAGCTGATTGGCGTGGGCGACACCGTCACCTACAGCATCAACTGGGTCAACAACGCTACGGACGACAACGGCAACCCGACGAAGGCGACCGTGACCGTCACCGACGCAATCCCTGCGGGCACCGAGCTGGTTGAGAACTCCATCAGCGACAAGGGCTCCTACACCGACGGCACCATTACCTGGAACCTTGGCGAGCAGGCTGCCGGCGCTTCCGGCACCGTCTCCTTCAAGGTGAAGGTGACCGACGCCGCTGTTGAGGGCGCTGTTGACAATTGGGCCAGCATCACGATTGGCAACAACCCTGCGGTTGACACCAATAAGACCGAATCGAAGATGCCGAAGAAGACCGTGGCCCGTCTGGCCGCCGGTTCCACTACGCCTGGCGAGGCTGTGACTTCTGGCTCGAAGGCCGCCGTGGGCGACACGCTTGTCTACAACGTTTCCTTCACTGTGCCTTCCGATTGCGATAGCCTGACCGTGAGCGACGTTGTGCCTACCGGCACCGCGTACGTTGCCGACTCTGCTGACCACGATGGCTCCTTCGACCAGACCACGGGCACTGTTACTTGGAACCTGGGTAAGCAGACGGCTGGCAGTACGGTTAACGTTTCCTTCAAGGTTACGGTTCTGGCTTCCGCACTGACCGACACCAGCAACAAGGTTGAGAATACCGCTACGGTGAAGATCGGCGCCGACGGCCCCGAGGTCAGCTCCAACAAAGTGCCGACCGATATTGCCGAACCTGTGACGCCTGACGCGAAGGACACGCCGACGGTCACCAAGATGATGACCGGTGCCGACGCGACTGAGGCCTTCACGTTCACCATGACGGCCGCGGATGATGCCACGGCTGCCGCGCTTGAGTCCGGCGCCATCACCGGCACCGGCATGGCGAAGGGCACTGACGACGTTTGGTGCGTCAGCAAGTCCACCTCTGCCACTAGCTTCATCAAGAAGAACGGCACCGAGACCGTTTCCTTCAGCAACCCGACCTTCAAGGCACCGGGTGTGTACAAGTTCAATATCACCGAGGTCAAGGGCTCGGTTGAGGGCGTGACGTATGACGATCATACGTACACCGTGACCTACACCGTAGCAGCCACCACGGACGCAACTAAGCTGACCGTTACTGTTGCTACCTCGGCTGAAGACGGCGGTTCGCAGTTCACCAATGCGTATTCCACTTCCGGTTCGTACGGTAGCCTTGGCGGCATGCGCATCGTCAAGACGCTGACCGGCCGCGACCTTGAGGCTGACCAGTTCGAGTTCACCATCGTGGGCAACGACGACGCGTCGGCCAAGAAGCTGACCGATTCCAAGCTTGATTCGACCATCAAGGTAAAGAACGCCGCGCTGGACGATGAGGGCAAATCTCAGGTTGCCGTGCTGAGCGGCCTGGTCTTCGATACTTCCGACGAAGGTAAGACGTATACCTACAAGATCACCGAGACCAACGTCGCCGGCGATGGCTACACCAACGACTCGACGTACTGGACCGCAGCAATTTCCGTGCATGTGGCGAGCGACGGTTCCCTGTACGCCGTAACGGCGGTCAAGCGCTACGACGCTTCCGGCAAGGAAATCACGGAAGATGCTGCGGAATACAGCACCAAGGACAGCAAAGTCACCGCTCTGGTGAACTTCGCCAACTCCTATAAGGGCACCGGCACGCTTGACGGCGGCGATTCGGGCAAGGGCCCCATCGCGGTCAACAAGACGCTGACCGGCGCCGACATGACGGCCGGTGAGTTCAAGTTCGACCTGAGCCTGCTTTCCAACGCCACCGACGGTGCCGCCATTTCGGTTCAGACTGGCGCCACCAACGCCGAGGCTAAGGCCGGCGAGCAGGGCGCTGTGAAGTTCGACGCCATCAAGTATGTCGTTAGCGATGCCTCTGCGCAGACCGTCGACGGCGCGCTGGATCTGCGTTGGGCTGTGAACAACGGCTACGCAACCAAGACCAAGAACACCGACGGCAAGACCGTTTACACGCTGAAGTACCAGGTGTCCGAGGACACGGTCGGTATGCCCGATGGCGTGATCACCGATTCCGACATGACCGCTACCGTGACCGTGAACGTGGTCGACAACGGCGACGGCACGCTTTCGCCCTCCGTCGATTACGGCACTGGCAACAGCTCCGTTGAGTTCAAGAACACCAAGCTGACCGGTAAGACCGCTTCTGTCACCCGCGATGGCCAGGCCACGACTGCTGACGGCCAGCTGGTTTCCGTTGGCGAGGAAATCACTTATACCATCAACTGGGTGAACAACGCTTACACCACTGGCACTGACGGGACGAAGACCGCCGCCGCGGCGACCGTTACCGTGACCGACAAGCTGCCCGCGGGCCTTGAGTTCGTGAGCGCTTCCGACGGCGGCAGCCTGACCGACGGCACCGTCACCTGGAGCATCAAGGCTGAGGCTGGCGCGCATGGCTCCGTCACCGTGACCGCAAAGGTCACCGAGGCGGCCCTGACCGCCGGCAAGGTGGAGAACACCGCCGAGATCAAGGTTGGCGACAACCCGTCCTACAAGACCGATCCGAACAAGGTGATCGTCCCGGCCAAGACCGCGAGCGGCACCTCCACCGACGGCTCCGCCAAGGTGGGCGATACCCTGACCTACACTGTTAAGTTTGAGGTGCCCGCTGATGCCACTGAGGCGACCGTCACCGACAAGGTGCCCACCGGCACCGAGTACGTGGCCGACTCCGCCAGCGAGGGCGGCAGCCTCTCCGACGGCACCGTCACCTGGAAGCTGACGAACCTGACGCCCGGCAGCACCGTGACCGTCTTCTTCCAGGCGAAGATCACATCCGCCGCCGTGACGACGAACCAAGTTGAGAACACTGCTTCCATCAAGGTCGGCCCGAACGGCCCGTCCGTGAAGACCAACCCCGTCTCCACCAAGGTGCCCACGGGCGACCTGACCGTGAAGGTTGAGAACAACGGCGGCAATGCTGGCGATACCTTCGATGTGACCGTGAAGATCACCGATCCCGAGGGCAACCCCGTCAGCGGCACCTTCGGTGGCCATGAGTTCGGCAAGGATGGCACCACCACCTTCACCAAGAAGGGCGGCGAGACCGAGGAACTGAAGGATCTGCCGGGCGGCTTGACCTACACCGTCACGCAGACCGACAAGGACGGCTACACCACCACCTACACCGTGAACAACACGCCGGCCGACCCGGCCACCGGCACCGTCGACCCGGAGAACCCGGCCACGGTCGTCATCACCAACACCTACGGCAAGACCGCTTCCGTTGAGCGCGGCGGCCAGACCGTCAGCGTGAACGGCCAGACCGTTGGCGCGGGCGAGATCGTCACCTACACCATCAACTGGGTGAACAACGCGGTTGGCACTGTTGACGGCGCGAAGGCCCCGGTTGCCGCCAACGTGACCGTGACCGACGTGCTTCCCGACGGCGTCGACTTCGTCGAGGCCACGGGCGCGGAGTACAACGAAACGACCCGCACCCTCACCTGGAACCTGGGCGAGAAGAAGGCCGGCGAGACCGGTACCGTCACCGTGAAGGTGAAGGTCTCCGACACCGATGCGAACAGCGATTCCATCTCGAACACCGCCAAGGTGAAGCTGGTCAACGACAAGGCCGGCGTGAGCACCGAAGTGCCCACCAATCCTTCCGTGATCGACGTGCCCAAGAAGTCCGTCAGCGGCACGGCCGACGACGGCTCCGCCAAGGTTGGCGACGAGCTGACCTACAGCATCAAGTTCAAGGCCGGCGCCGACGGCGCGGCCACCGTGACCGACGTGCTGCCCAGCGGCACCGAGTTCGTGAGCGCCACCGATGGCGGCTCTTACAGCAAGGACGCCAATACCGTCGCGTGGAGCCTGTCCAACCTGTCGACCGCCGACACGACGACCGTTTCCGTCACCGTGAAGGTGACCGAGGCCGCCGTGGCCTACGGCAACGACGGCGTTTCGAACCAGGCCACCATCGTGGTGGGCAAGGACGGCCCGGCCGTTAAGACCAACAAGGTCAACTTCAACGCGAAGTCCGGCAGCCTGTCCATCGCCAAGACCGTGACGGCCGCCGAGGCCGTGCCCGCGCCCGCCGACAAGGAGTTCACGTTCACCGTGGCCCTGACCGACTCGAAGGGCGCCGCGCTCACCGGCAACTACAAGTACGCCGGCACCACCGACGGCGCGACGGCCTGCCAGGGCTACATCGCCAACGGCGGCACCATCAAGCTGAAGGCCAACGGCTCCGTCACCGTGGCGGACCTGCCCGAGGGCGCCAAGTTCACCGTGACCGAGTCCTCCGAGGCCGGCTTCGCCACCGCCTATAAGGTTGACGGCAAGACTGCCGAAACTGCGACCGGCTCCATCGCCGCGAACGGCACCTCCGCCGTCGTGGTCGACAACTCCTACAGCGCCACGCCGGCCACCGTCAAGGGCAGCACCGACCTGAGGTTCGCTAAGATCTTGGCTGGCCGCGATTGGACCGCTGACGATAAGTTTACGTTCACTATCGAGGCCGTGACCAAGGGCGCCCCGATGCCCGAGAAGACGGCCGTTGATGTGACCTCCGAGACCGCGAAGTCCAACGACAAGGTTGAGTTCAGCTTCGGCGACATCCAGCTCACCGCGCCGGGCACTTACGAGTACGCCGTCACCGAGACCGGCAACACCGCGACCGACGTGCTTTCCGATCAGGTGCCTGCCAAGGTGACCGTCGTCGTGACCGACGACGGCAAGGGCAAGCTTTCCGCCAAGACCACCATCGAGAACGGCACGTTCGACAACGTTGCCGTCGTGAAGA
>CAVBPP010000126.1:0-12194 GCA_963597295.1 Paratractidigestivibacter sp.
GCGCACGGCGCTGCCGTTCTCGACCCAGCCGCTCTTCGCGCCGGCTTCGGTGTCGTTGGCTGCGGAATCAGCCGCAGCGGCAAGGGAAGCCGAAGCAGCATCCGCACCTTGGGAGCTGGACGGCTTGGAGCTGGCCGCGGAAGAGCCGGTCGCCGTCGTTTTGGAGCCTTCTGAATCGCCAGCAACGGACTCGGCCGGCACCGATGTCTGATCGTTGGCGGTAGAAGCGTCAGCGGAGGGGGAGGCGCCGCCCGCTGCCGAGGTGGCGTCGGCAGCGGTTCCTTCTTCAATTGCACCTGTCAAGCTGGCAACGCCGTTGTCAGACGCCGCATCGCCCGACGAATCGCCGGTCCCGGGCAGCGCGGAAGCTGCCTTATCGTTGGCCTGAATAACCTGTTCCTGAGCCGGATTCTGCAAGCCAACCGCGCCTTCGTCAATCTCGGCAGCATAAGCACTGGCGCAAGGCAGGGCAAGCGCCGCGGCAAGCATTAACGGCGCAACGGAATATCGAACGCTCCTAAGGGCACCCATGGTTTCTCCAAACGTTGAAAACGGTAAGTGATTGCGATTTTACTTCTGCTAACGCGTATGGAGTTATCCAAGCAGGTTAAACGGCAAAATATTATCGGTATGGCATATATTGCGATGTGGTGGGTGCATCCTCATCGGCAAGGTGCTTGCGCCGTTTCGCCGTTTTGTCGTGCTCCGAAATTATTCGTGTAGCGCCTAGCGGTAAAAAACGGCTGCGGCGGAGCTTGGCGGGCGGACGCGGTAATGTTGCATTTAGCAAGATGACCAGTATGGGCCCGTGAGCAACAACGGACCATCCGAGTGGTATTATTTAGGGCTGATGTTCGTCTGAGCGCTCGCACCGCAGAATGCAGTGCCGATCATCGCATCCAATCGAATAAGCTGTATTAGGCGTCTGCTTCCTCTTGCGCCTAGATGATGGCACAATGGGCGTTGGGAAGGGAATGTTTTGACTATAGTAAAAGCTGTTTTCGGGGGCTTTCAGGCCTCTAACGCAGCTAGGCATTTTGGGACTTTGAGGGGGGCTCCCTCATTAACGTTTCGTGGAATCGAAAACCTGTTCCTGGTGCTTTGGCTATGCATCGGATTGCTCGCCGCTGTCGTTTCGCCTGCTGGATTCGGAAAGGATGAAGCCACTCATGTGGCTCGCGCTTCGCAGATTGCGCAAGGCGTCTTTCTTCCACAAGAGGTTAGCGTTGGCGAGATCGATAAAAGCTTCCTGAGCGTTTCAGAAGAATATTCGCAAGATAAAATATTTGGCGGATCTGAAGACAAATCGATGTTCGATCTGTTGCGCGTGGGTTCGCGGATTATACGGGAAGGCACAGAGGATGTTTCCGCTATACAACTTTCTTCTCCCTATTGGGCCGATGACGCATTCGCCGATATTGGCTTGTTGGGAGAAGGAGATGTGGTCTGGGCTTTCCCGAATACATCGGTCAATTCGCCTCTCTGCTACATTCCTTATTCCGTTGCATATTTTCTTGCAACATTGCTTTCGCGCAGCCCGATATTCGCCCTTATCCTGATGCGTCTTTTGGGCGTTCTCGCTTATGGACTCTTAGTTCGCTTTGCAATCAAAAATGCGCCGTTTGGGAAAAACGCGATGGCGTTTTTGGCCTTGTTGCCAAATTGTGTAGCGGTTTGCTCGATGGTTAGCGCCGATATGATGACTATTGCGGTTTCGTTCGTGTTCTTCAGCTATTTGCTGCGTGCGCTTTTTTATTACAGGGAATTGAAGTGTAGGGATTTCGTACTGTTCGGTTCTTCCCTCTGCCTTTTGGCCCTTCTGAAGATGCCTTATATCATCTTCGGCCTGGCGTTGATTTTGGTTTTCGTGGTGAATCGCTTGTGGACGGATAGGAGGGAAACGGCGAAGCTTGCCTTGATGGGTGGCTTGGCGTTGGGCTTTTTCCTTGCATGGCAGTGCGTCATTAGAGGAATCAACACCTACGCAATTTGGGGCATTTCCGGCGTTGATTCACATGCTCAGCTCGCTTATGTTTGCAAAAACCTTTTACCTACTGCAGGCAGCATACTTGGCAACATATTCAACTCGGATTTAGGATTGTTGGGCCTAAATGATTACTGCGCGAAGGGCTTTCCGTCATGGCTTGTTCTCGTTGCCGCCGTCTGCGTTGTTTCCGTTGATGTGCGTGATTTGTCAAGGTGTCAGTCGAAGCGTTTCGTTGCCGTTTGCTTGCTTCTGTTGGCTGGGTTCGTGATTGTGGTTATCAACCTTGCACTTTATCTTACTTTTACCCCAGTGGGTGATTCTCAGGTTTGCGGGATGCAATCGAGGTATTACGTTCCAGCGTTGATTCCGCTCTTCATCGCGCTTATTTTGCTTTGCTCGAAGGACAGGACGGATGGCCGAGCGAGTGAGTGCGTTGCGGACAGCGCAGAGGACGTGCTTGCCAACACAGGGATTGTTACGGCGCCAATGGCAGTATTGTTTGTTCTGATGTTCGCTTTCGCGCTGCGAATGTTTTCTATCTGGCTGCCTTTATGAGCATTAAATCGCTGCTCATATTAAGCGGGGGGATAGACCAAGGTGAGGCGGCCCGCTTGGCTGGACGCGAATGCGCTTTTGAGGCTTATTTCCGTGTGCTACCAAGCGGGCCGCGGCGGTAATTTAGAAAACCAGTCCGCTGAAGGGCCTTGCTATTCCTTTGCTTGCATAAGGGTCTTTATTCGCGAAGATGATGGGCCAACGGCTTTTGAGCAGGTTGAGATCTTGCGTGTGATGCATTTTCGCCTCATGCGTTACGTGACTATTGTTGGAAAGCGGAATATGACAATGCGCTTCGGCGTCTGGCAAATAGGCGATGAGCTTACCCTGTTTTTGCAGCTTCAAGCAAAAATCGACGTCACCGAATGCATGCTTGAAATCGGCCGTAAAGCCGCAAACGGCATCGAAATCTTCGGCCGAAATCATGCAACAGGTAGCGGGTATCGCGCTGACGTTGCGCTGCAGCCTCGCGTAATAGGGAAGCCAATGCTCTCCGGGAACGCCCTGATACGCATGCCATGGCTTGTCGTCGATCACGATGCCCGCATCGTAGATGATTTCGTCTGGATAGCATAGTTTTATGCCGACGGCGCCAATTTCGGGGCGTGCGCAATTGCCCAGCATTCGCTCGATCCAATCGGGCATGACCACTTCGACTTCGCCGCCTAGCAGCAGCAAGTAATCTCCGGTTGCTTGCGCGCGACCGCTGTTCACGGCCTCGGCAACTGTAAAGCAGTTGCTTTGCAGTTGCGCGGTTTTTACCTGGGGAGACTGCACAATGCTTTCGAGCGCAGAAGGCTTTCCGTCGGGGGCAACAACGATGATCTCGTAATTGTCGTACGTGCTTTTGCTCTCGATGGAGTCGATGCATCGCTTCAGGCTTGCGGGGTCGTCGCAGCTGTGGATGATGATCGAGACCAGGGGGTTGCCCTCCGGCACCGCGTATTCGACTTTGTAAATGGTTACGTTGTTGTCGCTGGAAACTTCGCCCTTAAGCCCAACTCGCTGCAAATGCTTTTGCACGCCTAGCACGCCCGCGGCCACCGCATAGGGTTTCGCCTCGGTGCCGGCGGCGGTTGATCCGGCGGCTTTTCGCCAATGGTAAAGAATCTTCGCAGCATGGCCTACCCTGCGGCACTTCTCTACGGCCTGAAGGGTAAGGCTGTGGTCTTGCGCCCCATCCAAGTCTTTGGTGTTGGGCTCAAGCTGATCTAGCAGCGACTTACGAATGCAAAGCATGTGGCAGAAATAGTTGTTGTTGCGAAGCAGGTCTATGCTGAAATCGATTTTGAAAACGGGGTCGCAGTAAACGCCGTCTTCCGAAAGCTTGTCTTCGTCGCAGTACAGCACATCGGTGTCGGGGTGCTTGTTGATTTCCTTAACGTATTCGAAAAGGAGGTCGGGCTCTGTGGCGTCATCGTGATCGAAGAAGCAGATGAAGTCGCCTTTCGCCACGGCTATGCCGGCGTTTGTGTTAAGCGAAATGCCCAGGTTCTCTTCCAGGGTGACAACGCGCACGCGGGCGTCGTTGTTGCTGGCCGCCGCAACGCGAGCGGCAAGCGCTTCGTCTTCCGGCGTGGAATTAACCAGAATGCATTCCCAATTCCGATAGGTTTGGGCAAGAACCGAGTCCAGCATTTCGTCGAACAGGTCAAGTGGCGTTTTGTAGAGCGGAACGATGATGCTGAACAGGGGCATCGTTTCGAATGTGCAGCGCTTTTGCATATGCATTTCGTAGGGGGAGATGCGGTGCTCTTTGAACCATTTATCGTAGTCGGGCGCTATCGACGAGCTGCGGGAGAGGGCTGCATCCGCAGCTTCGGCCCCGTCCTTCAGCGTTTTCGCGGGAATGAAAAGCTGAGCGAAGAAATCGGGCGCTTCGTCGCTCCATGCGACGATATGAACGTCCTCTGCACCCCACGGAATGCCGAAGGACGCCGAGACGCTCGTTCCGGCATTTGGCAGGTAATCGGCAAGCTTCTGCGGTTCTTCCCCTATGAACGTGAATGAGTTGCTGATAAGGTTGAGGTTGCGGTCGTATACGGCCGCACGCAGATGAGATGCCGTGGTGCCTTGCAGTTCGATTATCGTTCGGCACTGGATGCGATCGGGTCGCCCGAAAAGCTGCACAAGTTCGATATTTCCCCAGGCGTGAGCCTCCCTGCGCGTTTCGTCGATGCACGCGATTTCCTCGCAAACGGAGCTGTTTCTGCGCTTATCTTTTTTCGCTTGCTTCTCAGCCTGCTTGAATGCGATTTCGCGAGTTGCTGAGTCGATGCGCTTGCCCTCTGCGTCGAATGCGCCGATCGCGTAGCGTGCGCTTTCGATGGGCAGGGCGGGGTAAACGGAAACATATTCGTTGCCCTGCAGGTGATACAGCTTGCAGGGCAGGGGGGACATGCCTTCTTCTTGGCTCATGTAAGGGGCAATCGTCAGCCCCTGCTCGAAACCGTCGATGATCAGCTTTTCGTAAAAGCGTTCATTCGCTTGGCAGGTGCCTAGAGTTTCAATATTCATAAGCTGTCTTCCTCGGTATGGGGATCAGTGCTGATATTATATGTGCCGACATTATACCGTCTTACACCGGAGGGGCTATGCGTCCACGCTTTTCGATAGTTATTCCTTTTTATGATGGATTTCCTTATATTGAGCAGTGCGTCGAAAGCGTGCTGTCGCAGGACTTCGAGGCGATCGAGGTCATCATCGTCGACGACAGGGATTCTGCCCATTCGGGAGATGCCCTTGATGGCTTGTATGAGGCCAACCCTCGCGTGAAGGTTGTTCACCGCGAAGTCAATGGTGGCACGCTGATGGCTCGAAGGGATGGCGTCCTTGCCTCTACCGGCGAGTACATCATGCTGATGGACCAGGATGATGCCTTGGTGCCGGGCGCTCTTGCCGTTGTGGATGCCGAGCTTTCCGCGGCCCCGACCGATATCCTTCATTTCGGAGTGAACGTGATTGCCGAAAGCGCAGCTGCCGAAGATGCCCGCGAGGGGATGGCCGGCTTTTTGACGGCGCCCGTTCGCGAGCTTTCCGGCGATGAAATTCTGCGGTATCAGTTCGCGCAGGAAAACGGCTTTGACTGGCAGGTTCACCATAAGGCGTATTCTGCCGAAGTTGCCAAAAAGGCCTGGACGTTGGCCACTGCGGAGGGCCTTTCGTATGCTGACGACCTGTACGCGAACTTTGTTCTGTGCTTGGTCGCCCGGTCGTATCGGGCTATCGGCGATGCTCTGTACGAATATCACTTAGGCCGCGGCGAAACGCTGGGCGCTGTTTACAATCTGGACAACTTCAAGCGTTGGTGCGATGCCGATTCTCGGGCTTATGAAGTTACGAATGCGTTTGCCCGCCAGCATGAAGATGAATTTCCTCGTTCGGATTATGCCGATCGCCTTGCTGATGTGAGGGATTTGCTGGTGTCGCATTCCATGAACGAAGCCTTCGATAACCTGCCGCTTGATTGCCGGCAGACCGCAATAGAGTACGCGCTCGACCGTTGGCCCGCCGATGCCGTGGCGGGTGAGCTTTGGCGTTGCGTGAGAGACCGGGCGTATGCGCTTCTTGAGGCGGATGGTGCGCTCGATGCCTCGGATATTCTGTTCCGCCTTATTTCGGACGCCGAGGAAGTTGAGGCTGGCATAGACGCAGTCTGCTCGAAGCGCTACAAGGCCATGCGCGATGCCGCGGTTACCCATGTGAACGATCTGGAGCGCAGGATCGGTGTGGCTGATGGCTTGCCCCATACGCTTATCAAGAAAGCCGATTACGAGGCGCAGGACATTCGCATTTTCGTTACCACGCACAAGGACGTCGATACGTTCCATAGCAATATTCTGCAGCCGGTGCAGGTTGGGGCTGCTCAGCCGCGCAAGAGGCTGCTGTGGGCCTATCAGGACGACGAGGGCGATAACATCGCCGACCTGAACGCGTATTTCTGCGAGCTCACGACGCAGTACTGGGCTTGGAGGAACGTGGATGCGAAGTATTACGGATTCTGCCACTATCGCCGCTACTTCGATTTTTCCGACGAAGAGCATGAGGAAAATGACTACGGCGAGGTGATGGACCGGACTATTTGCTGGGGATCGCAGGATCGTTACTGCCTGAACGACGATCAGATAACCGCCGCCGTTGAGGGCTACGATATCATCACCACGGGCATCAAGGACCTGAGCACATTCCCCGAGCATCACACCAGCGCGTATGATCATTACCTGCGCGCGCCGTATTTGAAGATCGAGCATCTGGACCGCATCATCGAGATTCTGAAGGCTGACCAGCCCGAATATGCGGAAGACGCCGATGCGTACCTGGCGGGCCGCCAAACCTGCTTCTGCAATATGTATGTCATGCGCAAGGAATACTTCCAGCGTTACTGCGTGTGGATGTTCCCGCTGCTGATGAAGTTCGCCGCCGAATGGGATACCGCCCGCCTTTCGCAAGAGGCCCTGCGCACGCCCGGCCACTTGTCCGAGCGCTTGTTCAACATCTGGCTGATGCACGAAAAGCGCGTGAACCCCGACCTGAAGCATAAGCAGGTGCAATGCGTGCATTTCGAGCGCCCCGAGCGTTACGTGTCGCCGAAGCTGCCTGCCGCCGACGGCAAGGGCAAGCCGGTCGTGCCCGTGGTGTTCGCGGCCGACAACAACTACGTGCCCATGGTCACCACCACGGTGTATTCCATGCTCAAGAACGCTTCGCCCGACTGCTTCTACGACGTCGTTATCCTCGACACCGACTTCACCGAGGAAAACAAGGGCATCATGCGCGAGTTCTTCTCGCAGTTCGAAAATGCATCGCTGCGCTTTGCGGCAGTTGCCGGCATGGTCGAGGAATACGGGCTGCAAACCTCGAACGAGCACATCAGCGTGGAAACCTACTACCGCTTCCTCATCCAAAAGGTGCTGCCCGACTACGAGAAGGTGCTTTACCTGGATTCGGACCTTATCATCGAGGGCGACGTGTCGCAGCTGTTCGAAACGGATTTGGGCGACAACCTGATCGGCGCCGTCCGCGACGTTGATTACCTTGGCAACCTGAACATGAACGACGGCGAGCGCATCGAGTACACCGAGAAGGTTCTTGAGATGAGGAACCCCTACGACTACTTCCAGGCCGGCGTGCTGATCATGAACCTGAGGGAAATGCGCAAGCTTTACCCGTTCACGAAGTGGCTGGAATACGCCGCCGAGCCGAAGTATATCTACGATGACCAGGACATTCTGAACGCGCATTGCCAGGGCCGCGTCACCTATATCGACAACGCATGGAACGTGATGAACGATTGCGGCGGGCGCATCAAGAAGGTCTTCACGTTTGCGCCGGCCCAGGTGTACAAGGACTTCCTTGCCGCTTACGCCAACCCGAAGATCGTCCACTATGCGGGCTTTGAGAAGCCGTGGAAACCCGGCGATTGCGATAAGTCGACGCTGTACTGGTCGTACGCCAAGCAGACGCCGTTCTACGAGCAGCTTATCAACATTTACCTTGGGAATGCGGTCGCGAAGGCCGAAGCCGCCGCGATTTCGTGGGCGCTCGACCCGCACGAGAGCGCGATTTCCGAGGACAGCCCGTTGCGCGGCCCCATCGACAAGGTTCTGCCCATGGGCACGCGGCGCAGGGAAGTCGTCAAATCGGCCGCCCGCTTCGTGCAAGGCAAGAAGTAGGGTTTTGTAGGAGCCGGTAGGTTTTTGCCTGTTCGATGCCCCGTCCTGCCTTTTCGCGAAGGTGGGGCGGGGCATTGCTTGCGTTGTGGGGCTATTTCTCCATGTGATAGAATAATTTTTCAAGAGGATATTTACCTCATCAGGGGATATTTGCTTAAGGAAGGTCACATGAAGAAACCAGCGATCGTTAAGGCACTATGCGCGGCCTGCCTGGTGTTTTCCTGCGTTTTCGCTGCCGTCGGATGCTCGGGCACGGGCTCGGGGTCGAGTGCGTCTAGTTCGTCCGTTGCGGCCACCGTAAACGGCGTCGAAATTAAAGAGGCCGACGTTACGTCGCAGATCGAGGGCATTCGCAAACAGCTCTCATTGACCGATGAAGACGCATGGGGCCAGTGGCTCGCCGAAAACAATTACACGCCCTCTAGCGTGCGCGAAGAGGTTATCAATTCGCTGGTGTCGCAGGAGCTGGTGAAGATCGGCGCGGCTGACAAGGGCATCACCGTTTCCGATGACGACGTGAACTCTTACATTCAGAATGTTCGCAATACGTATGGTTCCGACGACGAATGGAAGTCGGCGCTGGAAACCGCCGGGATTTCTGAAGATCAGTATCGCGACAACATCAAGGTGGCTCTTCTGCAGGAAAAGATTATGGAAACGTTCGGCTCCGCCAACGTTGACGATAAGACGTTGCTGAGCTATGCGCAGTCTTACGCGTCGTACTGGAATGGTGCCAAGCGGTCGTCGCATATTCTGTTCAGCTCTTCCGATAAGGCGAATGCGCAGAGCGTGCTTGCCCAAATCAATTCCGGCGAGATTGATTTTGCCACGGCGGCGCAGCGCTATTCGACTGATTCGACCAGCGCTGCCAACGGCGGCGACATGGGCTGGGATATTCTGAACAGCTACACGAACGCTTACACATCGGCGCTTGATGTGCTTGCGAAAGACCAGGTGAGCGGCGTTGTTGAAAGCACCGATGGCATTCATATCATCAAATGCACCGACGTGCTGGAGGTGCCGGAGACCATCGCGAGCCTTGACCAGCTGCCAAGCGAGTTCGTGACGTATTTGCGCGATGCAGCCGCCACAAGCTCGCAGTCGACAAGCTATAACCAGTGGCTTGCGGACGTGAAGGGCGGGG
Organism: Paratractidigestivibacter sp.; assembly: GCA_963597295.1. Taxonomy (GTDB): domain Bacteria; phylum Actinomycetota; class Coriobacteriia; order Coriobacteriales; family Eggerthellaceae; genus Senegalimassilia. The sequence goes on from CAVBPP010000126.1 coordinate 9,359, forward strand.
CGACTATCGACATTAAGGATATGCCCTCCGACGTTTCCTATAACGTTGACATGTCGAAGTACCAGTCGTCGGATGCCAGCAGCGCGTCGAAGTAGCTGCGCTGATAGGGAGCGCATCGCGCATTGCGTTTCCTGGCAATGCGGAAGATGCCTGCGGGTATGAATGCGAATGCGCGTTCATGCGGAGTGGTAAGGGGCATGCGCAGGCGGATTCCGTGCAAGGGTGCTTATAAGAGGATGGCTTTATGGGGGATATTGCAGACGAGACAATGGGACGCAAGGGCGTTTCGGTCCTGTGCTCGGTGGCTATTGCCGCGGCGCTTGTGCCCGTTGAGGGGCTTGAGGCTTTTGCGCAGGAAAGCGCTGCTGCGGGCGACGCGGGCCAGTTGGAACAGCCTGCGAATCAAGACGTTGGCTTAGGCGGCGGTGGCGAAGCTGTCGTCAGTGAGGGCACGGCTTCGGCCGGCGAGGGCGATTCCGCTGCAGCTTCGCAAGCGAGCGACGACGTTGCCGTGGCGGCTGTCGGCGCAGCTGCCGTTGGCGCCGCGGCATCCGGGGTAGCCGCGGGAAGCGACTCCGATTCCGCGACCGGCGATGCTGGCGGCTCCGGCTCGGATACCGCTGCCGGCTCCGACCTCGACACCGACACCTCGGCCGACCCCGCCCTCACTGACGAGGCCACCGGCCTCACCTACAAGGTCAACGCCGACGACGCCGACACCGTCACCGTGACCGGCACATCGAAAGATCTTGCCGGCGCGCTTTCCATCCCCGAGAAAATCGCGGGCAAAACCGTCACCGCCATCGGCGAAGGCGCGTTCCGTCGCGCAACCATCACATCCCTCACGGTGCCGGCGACGGTCAGATCCGTCGGCAAAGAGGCCTTCTACGCCTGCCTGTCGCTGGCCAAGATCAACCTTGCCGAAGGCGTGGAATCCATCGGCGAGAACTGTTTCTATTCCAACCTGGCGCTGTGCGATATAGACCTGCCGGCCAGCATTAAAACCTGGGGCCCACGCGCATTCGATTCCTGCAGCTCGCTCGAGCGCGTCGCGTTCGCCGAGGGAACCACCGCAACCGGCGAAGAGATGTTCCGCGGCTGCGCGCGCCTGACCGACGTCACGCTGCCCGAGGGCTTGACCGAAATCGCGAAGGGCACCTTCCTCGACTGCGTGCGCCTGGCGTCGATCGATATCCCCGAATCGCTCGAAACGCTTGGCGAAGAGGCGTTTTCCGGTTGCAATGCGCTCGATAACCTGGTTTTTCATTCCAAGCTGAAAACCGTCGGCGCCAACGCCTTCTACAAAATCGCGGAGAAGGGCCATCTGCTGTTCGAGGGCGATGCTCCCGCATTCGACGACGCGGCGTTTACCAAGCTATTCGCCACCGTCACGTATTCGCTCGAGCGCACCGGCTGGGACAAGGCCTCCGAAAAGGATATGAGCAAGGGCGGCTGGTTCAACTCATACGACATAACGTGGGAAACTATTTCGCATGTGGATTCGTGGGATGCGGGTACCGTTGCCACCGAACCCACGTGTCTGACCGCCGGCGTGCGCCACCACACCTGCACGCATGAGGGCTGCGAGGCCACTTGGGATGAGGAGCTGCCGGCGCTTGGGCACGACATCGTCGACGGCGCGTGCACGCGCTGCGGCGTGAATTACCTGCAGTACGAGAAATCGGATGCGGCCGTCACCATCACCGGCACTGCCGAGGGCTACAAGGGTCCGGTCGACATCCCCGCCGAGATAGACGGCCTGCCCGTCACGGCCATCAAAACGGGCGCCTTCCGCAACAATACGGGCATCACCAGCGTGTCCATTCCCGCCAGCGTGATGACCGTGGGCATGGCGGCGTTCCAGGGATGCACGGGGCTTGCCTCGGTCGATCTGGCCGATGGGCTCACATCGCTTTCCAGCTACATGTTCACCGGCTGCACCTCGCTTGTTGCGGTGCGCGTGCCCGGGTCGGTCACCCAGGTGGGTTCGGCCGTCTTCCAGAATTGCAGTTCGCTTGTGCGCGTGGAATTCGCCGGCGGCACCACCGCCATCGGCTCGACCATGTTCCAGGGCTGCAAATCGCTCGCCTCGGTCAGTGTGCCGGCGTCGGTGACCTCCATCGGGCGCTCGGCCTTCCGCAACTGCACGGCGCTCTCGTCGATCGAGTTGGCCGACGGCCTGACGCAGCTCGGCGAGAACATGTTCCAGGGCTGCACGTCGCTTAGCTCCGTCAGCGTGCCGAAGACCATCCTGGCCTGCGGCGCGAATGCGTTCGATGGCTGCACGGGCATCACGTCGGTTGACTTGCCCGAGGGGCTTACCACCTTGGGCGAGAACATGTTCCAAGGCTGCACGTCGCTAGAGGCCGTTTCGCTGCCCACGACGCTCACCGATGTTGGCGCGGCCGCGTTCAAGGGTTGCACGGCCGTGACGCAGGTGTCGCTGCCAGAGGGCCTCGCCGTCATGGGCGAGTCGCTGTTCGAGAACTGCACGGCCATCGAGTCTGCCGTCGTTCCCTCCACGGTGGAAACCTGGGGCGCGAATGCGTTCAAGGGTTGCATGGCTTTGGAGGAGTTCACCCTGGCCGAGGGCCTGAAGGCGGTCGGCGAGGGCGCATTCCGGGACTGCAAGGGCGTAAAAACGTTCAACCTGCCAGACAGCCTTCAGGAAATAGGCGCCTACGCTTTCTACAGCACGTTCGAATATACGGGCGACGTCGGCAAATTCACGCTCACCATTACGCCGAACATCAAGAAGATCGGCGATTATGCTTTCGCGAGCGGCTCGAGCAGCACGGCTAATTTCTGCATTTCCAAGCTGGTCATCGAGGATACG
>CAVBPP010000127.1:0-12114 GCA_963597295.1 Paratractidigestivibacter sp.
GTGGATCGGGGTGGCGAGCAGGATGAGGATGTACTCCTCGCTTTTCCTGGCCGGGACGGTTGCGTCCAACAGCTTCTCAACGGTCTGGCTGATGAACCGCTCCGATTTCTCCGTCGGTATGTTCGACGCGGTTGCGACCGAGAAGCCTTCGTTGCCGTTCAGGCATGGGATCCTGCCTGCGCCTCCATCGGCCACCTCGGAGCCGGGGAAGTTGCCTCTCAAGGCCTCCTTCATCCTGTTCTTGAGGCTTTCGACGTTGACGCTGTTCGGCGTGTTCCTCTCTTCCATAACGGCGAGAATGACGTCGGTGTCGTCCTTCTTCCTGTTGAAGACGAGGGCGATGTTGCATGCGTCGTCGGCAAGCGCGCCGTAGACGTTGACGAGCTTCTCGAGGCTGTCCTCTTCGGGATCGACGACCCATTTCGTGATGTTGAGGAACCGGATGTTGTGGTCCGCGTCGAAGCTGCGGCCATACTCGACCGACGGGTCAACGGGCGCGTAGAGCTCGCCGATCTGCGGCAGATATGCGTTGTGGATCTCGACACCGCAGGCGCCGATGAGCCTTTGGGTGAGCTCGGCAGCGGCCGGGTCGTTGGGGTCGGGCATCTGCGAGAGGAAATCCTCCCGTTTCTCCTGGACCTCGCGCAGCTGCTCCGGGCTCAGGGACGATGCCCTGGCGATTGCGTCTCCGGTTTTGCCGGCTATCTTCGCGATGCGGTCTTTGATGCCCATGGCAATGGCCCTACTCTCTCCAGTCGATCAGTTGCGTGATGTGGTCCGTGCATCTCTTCAGCGTGCCCATCTTTGCCGTCAGCTCGTTGATCTTCGTGATCTCCTCCCCGATGATCTCGGCTTGGGCGTGGAGGACCGGGTTGTAATCGGTGATATTGGATACGATCTTGTTGAGCAGGGCGTTCGTCCACTCCTTGAAGCTGAGCTCGTGGCTGCTCCTGATGGTCTCGCGCGTCTCGGCGAACACCCTGTCGCTCTCGGAATTGAACACGCGCGAGAGCTTCCTTAGGTTCAGCTTGTTGGACTGGAATATCACGATGTCCCAGAGCCGAAAGCTCTTCTCGAGCTCCGACTTCACGAAGATACTGTCGGCGTTGGACGTGAGTTCGAGGGACGGGTACCTGATGATGATGTCGGCGACCTCTTTGCGCTTATCCTCTGACAGGACGCTGCTGTTCGTGGCGAGGTCGTACAGAGCCTTTCGGTCCTTCTCGGCTTCCTTCTCCCAGAATTCCTGCGACAGTTTGTCGATGCCCGTCTCCATGCCTTGCTGCGTCTTCTCGAAGTGAGCTCTCACCTCGGACAGCAGCTCGTCCGAGGTCACGCGATCGGCCTCGTGGCCCGTATCTATAGCCTTGCGCTTGCGCGCCTGCGCCTCGTTGATGTCCTCGCCGAGGCTCCTTGCGGCTTCGCCCAAGACATCGAGGTCGAAGCTCGAGAGAAACTCCTCCATATGCTTGCCCAGGTTTTCGCCTATGGCCTTCTGCGCGTCCTGAGCCTCGGCGTTTTGCTCGCCGAGGTGGCGCTCCTCCTGGTTCTCCAGGGTGAGGGCGCTCTCCCTGTCGGCCAGCTCTTCGGGGGTGACGTGCCATCGCTCGCCGTCGATGCTTGCCGAGATCGCCTCGGGATAGCGTCCGATCGCCTCTGCCTCGATCTGATCGCCCATGGCTTCGAGGTCGTCGATGAGCCTCTTCTTGTCTCTGTCAAGCATCTCCTCGCGGTTTCGCTTGGCCTCCTCACGGCGGGCCTTCGCCATGGCGATCTCCGATGACGTGACGTCGATTGTCCTCCCCAGGAGGTTTTCCGATTGGTGACATTTGTTGTAGGCGGAGTAACGCTCCGCGAACAAGTTAATCTCCTGCTCCACGCAGTAAAGCCCGCAATTGGCTAGAACGAGGTTCTGGCAGGCCTCGGACTCGGAGACGACGCGTTCGCGAATCTGCTCCGGCAGGATGTTGAACCTGTAGAGCGTCTTGTAGAAGCGCTCGTCCGGGTCGGAGTACTTTCGCACCTGATCCTCGTATTTTTCCGCATAGTTCTCGTTGATGAACCTGCCGCCGCTCTTCGACCCCAGGCCGAGGACGGAGGAGACGAAGTAGATTCCCTGCGCGTAGAGGTTGCGGGGAACGGCCATGTCCATGATCTGGTCCGTCTCGTATTTGCCGAAGCCGCCTTTGGGAAGGTCGGCCGCATCGGCCTTATTGACGACGATCATCGCGAAGCGCTCGTCTATGGCGTCGATCTGCCTGATCTCGTCGTAGAGCTTCTCGTTGTCGGTGGAGTCGAGCGAATTGTATTCGGCGATGTAGATGGGCAGCCCGTTGGAGAGGCCCTCCATCGCTCCCTTCAGCACCCTCACGTGGTCTTCGTTCGAGGCGGAGTTGGAGCCGGGGGTATCGAAGATTACGAACTCGTTGGAGAATGCCCAGGGGTCGTCTTGGCAGAAGGGGACCTCGATCTCTATGAGATCCGATGTGGCCGCCCCGCCGTCTTTCGGCTTGTAGCCGTTTATGAGTCGCAGAGACTCGTTCATCTGCTCGATCATGCCTTCGAAGCCGGCGTTTCCGATAGCTGCGATTCGATCGCAGAGGGGGTAGGGCTGCGTTTCGGAGCTTGCCGAGAGGCCCCCGGCGTCGAATCTGAGGACGACCGGCTTGTCGTCGAGGGTGAACCTTATCGAGGCTCGGTCGCGCTGCTTCGACCTCTTGATCTGGAACACCTTCGCGGTGACAGGCATATCTCCGCTCGGGAGCAACTCATGCCCGATGAGCGCGTTGATGAACGTCGACTTGCCGGCGCTGTAGTTGCCGAGGACGCATAGCGGGATCAGGTCGCTAGAGACGTCGTAGAATTTCTCGAGCTCTTTGGCGATTTTTTCGCGCTCCATGACGGATTCGTCTACGAGTGGCCTGACCACTTTGAAGATCTCGATGATCTCGGGTAGGACATCGCGGGCGTTGGCTAGATGTCGATCGCCTCTTTCGAGCGTTACCGAGTTTTTGAGTGCATCGGACTTGCACACGGCGGCCAATTCTTCGAATTCGTCTTCCGACCCCTCGAACACGAGCGTGATGGCGGTGTTTTTCGCGCCGTATTCGCTGATGATCCGTTCGACTATATCTTTGGCCTTGAAAGGGAAGAAGCCGCTGGCGAGGTCTTTGCTCAGCAGTTTGCTGTTCGGCTCGGTGAGGGCATCGACGGGGTTCCAACCGTTATTCCAGTGGAAGAACTCGACCGTTTTGGAATAAGGGTTGCTGACGATTTTCACTTTCACGTCGGACATGGTGCCTGCCTGTATCGTTCGCGGCCAATAGGTCTGTTCTTCTATTTTACTACTGGCGGTTGCCCTAGCCGTCCGCTTTTGGGCTCTTGGCATTATCTTGGGGTATGCGCATGTGGCTGTTCAGCCGACACCTGAATTTAGTGTCCGATAGGCATAGGCCGCTTTGAAAGACAATTCGGCATTGTTGTACAACATTTCGCGCTAAGCGGGCTTTACTCTTCGACTGTCAGATAGGCTAGATTCGGAGGGATGATGGGATGAAGGCTTCCGCCATCAAAGTATTTCTTATTGCTGCTTGCGGCTCGTTGGGTTTGCTTTGCGTGACCTTGCTTCTTTGGGGCGGGGTTTGTTCGTTGATTGGAAGCATTCAGACGGCTGCGCCGGCCATTCAGAGTGCTTCTAGCGCATCGAGCAGCTCCAACTCGTCCAGCAGCAGCAACTCAAGCAGCAATTCGTCCGCCTCAAGCAATTCCAACAAAAGCTCAAGCAACTCAGGCAGCTCCAGCAAAAGCTACTCAAGCAGTTCAAGCAATAGCGGTAGCAGCAAAAGCAACTCAAGCAAAAGCAATTCCAACAACTCGGGCAAAAACTACACCAACAAAAAATCAAGCAACAGCTCCAGCAATTCGAGCTCCTCGAGCAAATCCACGACCACATCCCAGGCCAACGCCCTCAAAATGGCGAAGCGCTACCTCGACGCGTTAGCTTTTTCCCACGATGGTCTCGTGGAACAGTTGGAGTACGAGGGATTTTCCGAGTCCGATGCGAAATACGGAGCTGATAATTGCGGCGCCAATTGGAACGAGCAGGCCGCGAAAAAGGCCAAAAGCTACCTTGAAGTCATGTCTTTCTCCAGGAAGAGCCTGATCGAGCAATTGGTCTACGAGAAGTTCACGCAATCGCAGGCGGAATATGGGGTCAAGGCCGCTGGGCTGTAATTTCAGTCCATTGTGTTCACTCGGTTTGCGTTTGCAGCTTAATACGGTTGGTTTTCGGTTTATTACTGTGTAGGGCGTTTCGCTAAGAGCGGCAGATCGAACCTTGCGCAAGATATCGAGCTGCCTAAGCGTTGCAGGCGGTCATTCGAGGCGTCTCTAATGATTGAATGTCATTAACAAAATAGGAGGTTTTTCTATGTCGAACAACAGCGGAGGTTCCGGCTTTGGGTGCCTGGTGGCTATCTGTGTGGCATTTGTTTTGGTTTTCTCGATGGCAATTGCATCTTGTAGCAGCGGCTCGAAATCTTCGAGCTCTTCTAAATCCAGCTCAAACTATAGTCAGATGAACGAACACCAAAAAGAGGTTGCTAAGCAGTCCCATGAATACAAGGAAGCGCTCGATTCCCTAAAAAAGAACTCAAAGAAATCCTAGTTTGCGTTTCAAGTCCGGCATGGGAGTACGTCATCGATAGGAAAAGCGCATACATCGGCGTATAGGCCCTGGACGCCCAACACGGTTCACTAAAGCATTGCTTGCAGATTTACGAATAGAAAGGAATCAAATGATGAAACGCGCGATGGGGATTTTGCTGACAATCACGCTAAGCTTTGGAATGCTCGGCTTGGCCGCCTGCTCATCGTCGGGCAGCAGCTCGAACAATAGCTCTTCTGCTTCGAACAACAGCAGCAAAAGTTCGAGCAGCTCCAGCAAAAGTTCGAACTATTACGACAGCTCGGACAATTCTTATTGGAACCAACATAGCAACGGAACCATAACCCATAACAACAGCGAGGGGAGCTCAACCTATTACAAAAACGGCAACGCCGAATACAGCTATAAAAACGGAACGAAGGAAACAACCGACGGTTACGGCAACGCCACCAGAACCTACCCGAACGGTAAAAAGGCTTACACGAACGACAGCGGCAAGACATGGTCGAACAAAAAGAAGAAGTAGAGACAGAGCCCATAAGGCGTTTTCGCCGTGGGGAAGCCCGCATGGCGAAAGCATTGAAGGAGGCGCCCACGAGGCGTCTTCTTTTGCTGGGCCTATGCATAAGCGTAATCCTCTACGCGCTGATCCACACAAGAGATGCCGTAGTCGATAGCGACCTTTGGTGGCTTTTGGAAACGGGGAGGCAAATCGTCGAAAACGGGATACCCTACGCAAACCCGTGGTCTATCCACGAAGGCCAAGGGATTGTTGTTCAACAATGGCTTTCTGCGATGCTGCTGTACCTGCTTTACGAACTTGGCGGCGCCCTCGAACTTCAGGTCCTGGTATGTATCCAAGCAGCTCTGCTCGTCGCGGCCCTGTGCAGACTGATCTACGTATGCTCCAAAGGCCAGATGGCTTCGGATACCGCGCTTTGCCTTGTAGCGGCCATAACGCCAGCGTTGTCTATTTATTGGAGCACCAGGCCGCATCTTTGGACGATGCTCGCTTACACCCTGCTATTAACTTGCCTCGAAAAATTCCGCTGGAAAGGCGATTCGAGATCCTTATACCCAATCCCTTTCATCGTTGCCTTGCATGTGAACCTTCACGCGTCGATGGCTTTGATTGATCCATTGATCTGCTGTGCCTACTTGCTGCCATCGGTGGCGACGATTCGAAAGCTGGCGCCTTTTCGTTTAACCGCGCGCGGCGAGAGCCCGGCGGCCGCAATAATCGGAACTCGCATACTGGGCATAATCACCGCGCTATCGGCCCTTTCCCTGATGCTTAACCCATATGGCCTCAAGGGTGCTATCTATTCGATCCTGTCATACGGCTCGGCGAGCTATGGAGGCTACATATCCGAAATGTCGAGCGCTGAAATATGGTCTCCCTTCGGGGCCAGCTACCTTATTTGCGCTCTTGCGTTCGCGTTCCTGTTGGGGAAGGCCGAGCCGTCAAAGCACCCCCTGTCGTATTTCGCGCTGCCCTCTATATTTCTAATTCTTTCCATCATGCATACGAGAAACATCTGGCTGTTTCCCTTGTTCAGCCTTCCGTGGGTTTCTTTTCAGTTGAGGTATTTCTCCCCGTCATCGCTTCTTCCGGATTTCTTAACCGGGGTAGTGCCGAGTTCGATCGCGATTCTGGTCTGCTTCGCTGTTCTCTCGTATGGCTCAAATGGGTACTTCGAAGCATTCGATATCGAGGACGCCGTCGACGATTGCGCCACTACGCCTAAAGCAGCCATCGATTTCATCGAGGAGAACGGGCTAGCGGGGGCAGACGTCATGTGCACCTTCGACTCGGGCGGATACTTGGAATGGCACGGGATGAAAGTCGATATGGATGCTCGTCCTGAATTATGGGAGCCGGGAATTACCGGTCTTGATGCACATTATTACCGAGATTACGTCGATAGGGATCAGGATTGCGAAACGGATTATTCCTCGTATATCGAATCAAATGACTTCAAGCTTATCCTGATCCCATCGGGTAATTCTGCAATTGATTATGTGGAAGATAATCCAGATTGGGAAATCGAAGCGTATGGCCCGGGATATACGTTTTGGGCTAAAAAGACTTTATTCGATTAGCGGGCACTCTTTGACTATATAGGAATCCGATTTCGAGAAGAGTTGTGTGCATGTGGAAGACAAGGTCCGTGCGAGTTAGCGCATCGGCCCCTGTGCGCGAAGGGGCCCCGAATGCGTCGGGGGAGGCGCCGATTCCGATGCGGATGGCCTCGAATGGGGCGCTTCGACCCGTCCCGCCCTTTCGATCGGCGCCTGGCGACCCCCGTCGTTTCCGAGCCCCACACATCCCGCCATCTGTTACATCCCGGGGAATACTCCCTTGCAAATTCAAGAGGCCGGGAGTAACCTTAATTAGGTCGAATGCGAGCCGTAGAAGGCCAGTGAGACGAAATGAAAGATAATGCGACTTGTTGCAACGAAAAGTCGATTAGATGGGCGAGCTCATAATCCTTTGGTTCTCGGTTCGAATCCGGGTGGGCCCACCAAAGACCTTCCGAACGGTCACGCCGCGATGCGGCGGGGCCGTTTTCTTTTTCCTGTCGAACAGTTTGCCAGACCTGGGGCGGCTTGGGAAGCGGCATCGCGCGTCATTTGCGGTCATCAGCAATCATTCCGAGTCAAATGGCTGCATCTGCGTGCATGCTTCCCAAAGCCGTGCGCGATCCATGTTGCTGGCTGGCTGCGGAACGAAGAAGCCCCGCCGGTTGGGCAGGGCTTCTTACGGGCGCGTTTAGTTGTTGCCGGGCTGGCTATTTGAGCTCTGTTAGGGCTGCGACGATGTTGGCGGTGAACTCCTTTTGCGGGAGCCCGTGAGCTTATCGGAGGTGCGCACAACGACGCGCCGCTCCGTTTGCGAGCGCGCTTGCAAACGCTAGCTTCCGTCGGATGGGCTTCCGCCATACCCCTCACCGTTATACGGGAAGACGTCCGAGCTGTTGCTCACGGGCGTCGAGCCGTCGTTTCGCTCCTCGACGACGAACTCGTCCGGTGGATAGAGGTAGTCGTCATACGAATCGTCGACGATTCGGTACCAGCCGCCCTCGACGGACATCACCTCGTAGACGCGATTGTTCGTCAGCTCCAGAAATGAGGTCTGGCCCATGTATCTAACCCTCATCAATCCCCCCAGTCCCTTAACGTTGAGCTTCGTTTCTCCAGCAAAGCACTCTGCAGGTCAATTCGTCTCGGCCATGCGCAATTTGCCCTCTAAGCCATTAACGTCATCGACCTTGGAACGTCCTTGGGCGATGCCCGCACGCTCTGGGGGCCACCCGACTATCCAAGAACGCGCAGGTACTTGGCCGGCACCTCGTCAACGAGCCAAACCTTGTCGTTGCCGATGTAGAAACTGCACCCGTCCTTTGCCGCCAGCGCCGCGTCGACGGCGAGGACAGCCGGTTCGGAATCGCGCCTCGCCCCGACGCGCCTGGCCGTATCGATATCGGCTGAAAGGTGCACGTATTGACGAGCCATGGGCTTGAGGCCGTCCGTGAATATGGCGACCAGGAATCTTCGCGCCGTGCCGTGGTACAGGACGGACGGGGGAGTTGCCTGCTTCCTCGCTATCTTGATAGGGGTCGTGTGCCCATAGCAGGCCCTGATCTTGCCGTCGACAATCTCGTGGCGTTTCTTGTCGGAGGATCGGATGATCGCGTGCAGGTCGTCGACGGTGACCGTGCGATTCCCTTCCGATCGATCGTTGAGCGCCGTCAGCAGCTGATCGACGGGAACGAATCCCCCTTCGTCAAGCTCCAGCCCATATTCCCAGGGGGCATGGCGTAGGACGTAGGAGACCTCCTTGCTCAATCTTACGTAGTCCATGCTAGATCGCCTCGACGTCGTCGTCGAAGAACCAGTTGGTCGAGATGCGGTCGCCGTAGTCGAGCGTGTAGTAGAACGCTTCGCGGCCCTCGTGCCAATCGACGGCCACGACCGTCGCGCCCTTGCCGCTCTTCTTCGCCCTGACCTTTTCGCCGACGTGATGCTTCGGTGTGCCGAGGGCGACGTACCCCTCGCGCGCTACCGTGATGCCGTGGGCGCCGTCGGGCGAGCGCAGCGTTACGCTGTCCGGGCCTTCGTTCGCACAAAGCAGGTAGGATCGCCACCAGCCCGGTTCTACAAACCCCTCATAGTCTCCGTCGCTGCAGGCGATCACGAACTCGCCGCTGACGATGTTTCCGTAGGTTCCGGCCAAACCTCTCATAGGCTCCTCCATTTCGAGCTCTTGTGGAATACTTCCTTGGGAAGGCGTGACAAAGCCTCCTCCGCCGCCTCCAGCGACTTCCCGGGAGGGCGGTAATGCCCGCTGTCGTTGTCGATGGCGTATATTTTACCCCCTCTGAATTCGATCATCCCCGCCATCCTCACCTGCGGGTCTTTGCCGCCGATTAGCATCGGGTGGGGTGATCTCGTCCTCGGGTTGATGGGGTTGTCCCGTTTCCCGAATATCAGGTTGCCTTCGAGATCGACGACGTACGTCATCTTTCCGTTCGCCTTGACGCCCTTGTAGACGATAGAATTGCCGCTTATGCACTCCTCCAGATTCGCGGCGCTCGGGTTCTTGTAATAACCCACCTCGTCCGACCAGATGGCTTTGCTCTTCCTGTCCCGTTCGTGCATCTTCTTAACAACGCCGTATTGGGGAGCGTATCGCTGGGAGTCCCCCGAACCGCTTGACGAGGAGGGCGCTTCCCCGTTCGCGGCGCCATTCGCCGCCGCAGCCGCTCCGTAAGTGCCGGAGTAGAGACCGCTGACGCCGCTACCCACGTTGATCGCCCGCCTTCATGCGGCTCGTCCAGTCGGGGTATTGGACGAACTCGGCCTTCGGCAGGACATGGGCGAATATGCTCTTGGGCATGGCGCCGTGAACCAGCACGAGCTGCGGTCGGAGGTAATCGACCATGCATTCGACCCCTGCCCGAAAATGGCGTTTGTTTTCCAAGCCCCGGATGCATCCGTAGGTGCTGATGACGACCACGCTGTCCTTTGGGGCACCCAGGAAGGATACGGGCTCGGGTAGGGCCATATCGGTGTAAGTGCGCTCGTCGCCCCAGCGGATGAGTGGATAGACGTTCGCGCCGTTGTTCTGGTAGTAGTATCCGATTGCCCTGCTGCGGTAGACGTTTCCGATCTGTGTGGAGAGCGGTTGGTCCCGGTACAGCGAGCAGTCGGGCGGCACGAAGACGGAGAAGCTTTTCGCCGTGCCGATGAACGCCTCCGGCGCGATCAGCGCCTCGGCGAATTTCGTGTCGTACTCGAAGAAGCTTAGCGCCTCACTGTCGGTAGGCGCGCTGCGGCGTTGGGTGAAGGGCGTGAAGCCTTCGGGGACTACCACCTCACTGGGCTTCTCGATGCAAGGAATCTCGAGCATGCCATCGAAGCGTGCTCCTTCGACCAGCTCAGGATCGAAGCCGTCGTCCATGCTCGCCTTTGTAACAGCCATAATTCACAGCTCCCATCTCTCGAAAGGCTGCCCCATCCCCATGAGGGGGCCATGCCTTGGCGGGATTCCCCGCCGAGCAAATGGTCTCGCTGCTCGCCGAGCCGAAAAATTAGGAGCTTGCTGTATGAATGTTCGGGTCCTGGTTGTTGGGTGCGCTGCGATCCAAGGTGACATAGCTTCGAATATCGTTTAAACTATATCTCAATTGTTGAGAGATGTTTGAATATGTATTTAGATGAATGTTATTCATGATTAAGAAAAGGTTGGTTCGGTAATGAGCACAGCGGCTGCAATCGGTCGGAACATCAAGGCGGTAAGAGCTGAAAAGGGGATGACGCAGCGGGATGTCTACGAGGCCACCGGGATTCCGGCCTCCCAGCTGAGCTCCTATGAGAACGGAAGGCAAATGGTCGGCCTGGTGACGTTGGCCAAAATAGCGACGGCGCTTGGCACGTCGATCGATCGCCTCTACTTCGGGTCGCCGAGCGAGGCGTTCCTGAACGAGACCGAGGATTTCGGGAAAACCGTCGTCAATTGCTTCAAGAAGCTCAGGGAGATCGGGGTCGTATCCAACGTCAATTACGGCACGATGTCGGACGAGGGCTCCGCTCGACTCAAAACCTGCGGATACGAGCTGAAGCGGATGTTCGATACGTTGCGCGATTTCGAATACCGAAGGGAGTATTATCCCGACGAGCGGGCCTTCCTCGACCAGCTCTACGCGTCGGTCGCCAACGAGATCAACCAGAGGAGAGCGCCTAAGGCTTAATCGAGAAAATCACCCTACGATTTCGTCGGCCAGGGCCCGGGTTTCGCGAGGCTTCCCCGCATCTGAGGCGAGAAACGGGTTTGGGCTTCGCCAAACCTCGGCATGATTTCCGGCCAAACCTCGGTGTTTCCGGGTCGCGCAGGCGCAGCTGGGGCCATCTAATCCCTTAAGGCTCTTGAAGCAAGATGTTCCTGTGGGTCCCTGCGCAAAGGCCCCGGAGCGAAGCCCCGTCCGCCTCGATCGACCCTTGTGAAGATACAACCCGCATCTCGCATCATCTTTTGCATCTCTGGCAAAAGTATTACGTTTTCGTTATACTGCTGCCATGACGAAATTCGAGGACATATTCGATATCGCGGCCGACAACCATGGCCTGATCACCTCCGCGCAGGCGCGCGATGCCGGCATCTCGAACAACGAGCTCGTGCAGTACGCCAGGCGCGGGCGCGTGGAGAGGGTCGGCCACGGGCTCTACCGGCTCGCGCGGTGGGTCCCCGAGCGCAACGACGCGTACGCCTGGGCCGTCCTGTCCGCGGGCCCCGGCGCCGTGCTCTACGGCGAATCCGTCATCGCCATGCTGGGCCTGGCGCCGACGAACCCCTCGCGCACGTTCGTGGCGACTCCCCGCCGCTGCCGCCGCGAGCTTCCGGACGCCTTGATTGTCGAGTGGGTGAAGGGGATCGAGCCCGGCGCTGTGTACGACGGGATCCCATGCCAGAGCGCCCGCGACGCCATCCTCGCGTGCGCGGGCAGGATGCTGCCGGAGCGCCTGCTGGCCGCGGCCGAGTCCGCCAAGGAGCAAGGTTACGTGAGCGGCCGGGAGTACCGTTCCCTGAGGAATGAATTGGAGGGTGGGAATGCCGAATAAGCGCCCCAACAGCAGGAGGAACCTCGACGCCGCGCTCGAGAGGCTCGTCGGGAGGGCGGACCTGGTCGCCAAGCGGGCCGTCGTGGCAAACGCCATCGTCGCCCGGCTGCTGCCGGACGGCGCCGTCAAAGGGGGCAGCGCCATCAAGATGCGCCTGGGCGACGGGGCGACGCGCTTCACGACCGACCTGGACGTCGCGCGGGCGTCCGCCGTCGGCGATTTCTCCGAACGGCTCGCGGAGTCGCTCGCGGCCGGATGGGAGGGCTTCGCGGGCGTACTGGCCGAGGGGCGGCAAGCGCACCCCGCCGGGGTCCCGCCGCAATACG